>NZ_JAMPNU010000002.1:0-204486 GCF_028479505.1 Providencia sp. PROV205
GCTGAAGAAGCGAGAATTGCAGAGGAAGAAGCTGAAGCTGAGCGTTTACGTTTAGAAGAAGAAAAAAATAATTCGCCAACAGAGCAAGAAAAACCTAAAAAAGCAGGTTTCTTTGCTAGGCTAAAGAAAGGGCTATTAAAAACTCGACAGAATTTAGGTTCAGGCTTTTTTGGGCTGTTCTCAGGTAAAAAAATTGATGATGACTTATTCGAAGAGCTCGAAGAACAGTTATTGATAGCGGATGTCGGGGTTGATACCACGCGCAAAATCATTGACAACTTAACGGCACATGCGAGCCGTAAAGAACTCAAAGATGCAGAAGCGTTATATGGCAAATTGCGTGAGGAAATGTCTGATATTTTAGCGAAAGTGGATAAACCACTCGTGATCGAAGACAAAAAACCCTATGTTATTCTTATGGTTGGTGTTAACGGGGTCGGAAAAACGACAACAATTGGTAAATTAGCACGTCAATATCAATCAGAAGGAAAAAGCGTCATGTTAGCCGCGGGGGATACTTTCCGTGCGGCAGCTGTTGAGCAACTTCAAGTATGGGGTGAGCGCAATAAAATCCCTGTGGTAGCCCAACATACTGGCGCAGATCCCGCATCGGTTATTTTTGATGCGATCCAATCAGCGCAGGCGAAAGGGGTTGATGTTTTAATTGCAGACACCGCTGGGCGCTTACAAAATAAATCGCACTTGATGGAAGAGCTGAAAAAAATTGTCCGGGTAATGAAAAAACTCGATGAAAATGCTCCCCATGAAATTATGTTAACGCTAGATGCAAGCACTGGACAAAATGCGGTAAGTCAGGCAAAACTTTTTGATGATGCGGTCGGTCTGACAGGTATTACATTGACTAAGCTAGATGGCACAGCAAAAGGTGGCGTAATTTTCTCTATTGCCGACCAATTTGGTATTCCAATTCGTTATATTGGTATTGGTGAGGGTATTGAAGATTTACGTCCATTTAAAGCAGATGACTTTATCGAGGCTCTATTTGCCCGAGAGGAATAATTTTCGATGATTCGCTTTGAACACGTTAGTAAAGCTTATCGCGGTGGCCGCCAAGCACTCCAAGGGGTTGATTTTCATCTTCAACCTGGAGAAATGGCATTTCTAACAGGCCACTCAGGCGCAGGTAAAAGTACATTACTTAAACTGATTTGTGGTATTGAACGCCCAAGTGCGGGTCATATTTTATTCAATGGTCATGATATCAGCCGCTTGAAAAATCGAGAGATCCCATTTCTGCGCCGGCAGATCGGGATGATTTTTCAGGATCATCACCTGCTTTTTGATCGAACGGTATATGACAATGTCGCAATGCCGCTAATCATTTCTGGTGCCAGTACCGAAGATATTCGTCGGCGAGTTTCTGCGGCATTAGATAAAGTCGGGTTATTGGACAAAGCTAAAAACTTTCCAATTCAGTTATCTGGTGGGGAGCAACAGCGTGTCGGTATTGCCCGAGCGGTGGTGAATAAGCCAACGATGTTATTAGCGGATGAGCCAACAGGTAACCTTGATGGTGAATTGTCTGAAGGGATAATGCGTTTATTCGAAGAGTTCAACCGTGTGGGGGTGACTGTTTTAATGGCGACCCATGATATTGCATTGATTGAGCGTCGTAACTACCGTGTTCTTACATTAAGTGAAGGCCGTATGCTTGGAGGTCAACATGGCTAAGAATGTCCGTAAAAGCAAGCCGGAACGAGCCAAGCAATCGAAAAGTAAAGCATTAAAAGGCGGTTGGAAAGAGCAGTGGCGTTATTCGTGGTTGAATGCGCTCGCTGATATGCTTAGGCAGCCTTTAGCCACTTTTTTGACAATCATGGTTATTGCGATTTCACTCACATTACCGAGCCTTTGTTATATTGTGTGGAAAAATGTTTCGCAAGCCGCGGAACAATGGTACCCAACACCTCAACTCACTGTTTATTTAGATAAATCTCTTGATGAACAAGGTGGGCAAAATGTGGTAACACAATTACAGGCTCTTGATGGCATTGACCATGTGAATTACCTTTCTCGTGACCAAGCCATGAGTGAGTTTCGCAGTTGGTCTGGTTTTAGTACCGCACTCGATATGCTAGAGGAAAACCCACTGCCTGCAGTCGCAATAATTACACCTAAAATTGATTTTGAAGGTTCTGATGTATTAACAACACTGCGTGATAGAGTCAGCCAAGTCGATGGAATTGAAGAAGTTCGCATGGATGATAGCTGGTTTGCGCGTTTAGCCGCACTCACGGGCTTGGTTGGGAAAGTCGCTTCTGTCATTGGGATTTTAATGATTGTGTCACTGTTCCTTGTGATAGGTAATAGCGTTCGGCTCAACATTTTTGCTCGCCGCGATACAATTAATGTGATGAAACTAATTGGTGCTACTGATGGGTTTATCATGAGGCCATTTTTAAATGGTGGTCTTGTATTAGGCGCATTAGGTGCCATTATTTCCTTGATTATGACCTTTCTACTTGTTTGGCAGTTAGCAGACGGTGTGGCAAAAGTGGCCAGTGTATTCGGTACACAATTTCAGATTGAAGGGTTGTTATGGGAAGAGTCTTTATTGATCCTATTATTATCCGCTATGGTTGGTTGGATAGCGGCATGGTTGGCAACACTTCAACATTTACGACACTTTACACCTGAGTAATGCGTTGTTTTTTGTCATTTTTATTAAAGAGTTATGATTTTATTATATCATGACTCTTTGATTCTATTGCAAATTTGCGTTAAAAATGAACTTAGTCTGAATTGTTTTGTCCTACATTGACCTACTGTTAACAAATTTTGTATATAATTTATTTAACGCGGTTAAACTGGTAGACTTAAAGTGTTTACCTCATGGTTAACCAATGCGGTTATCAATACAAACTAATCTGTTTCCTATTATTTTATTGAGGATCTGAATGACCAAAGACATGCAATCATTAGCTCTTGTTCCACAAGGAAGTATTGAAGCCTATGTTCGGGCCGCTAATGCTTACCCGATGCTTACCGCTGAGGAAGAAAAGGAACTTGCTGAACGGCTGCATTACCATGGTGATCTGGATGCTGCAAAGCAACTGATCTTATCGCATTTGCGCTTTGTTATTCATGTTGCTCGTAGTTATGCAGGATATGGTTTGCCGCAAGCTGATTTAATTCAGGAAGGTAATATCGGCCTGATGAAAGCGGTACGTCGTTTCAATCCTGAGGTTGGCGTTCGCCTTGTTTCCTTTGCGGTTCACTGGATCAAAGCTGAAATTCATGAATACGTTCTACGTAACTGGCGTATTGTGAAAGTCGCGACGACAAAATCGCAACGTAAGCTATTCTTTAATTTAAGAAAGAATAAAAAACGTCTTGGTTGGTTTAACCAAGATGAAGTCGATATGGTTGCCCAAGAGTTAGGTGTAAGTACTAAAGATGTGCGTGAAATGGAATCACGTATGGCTGCACAAGACATGGCATTTGATATGTCAGATGACGACGACAGCAGTGATTTTGGTGGCCCAGTAGCCCCGGTCTTATACTTACAAGACAAAGCATCAGACTTTGCCGGCTCAATTGAAGATGATAATTGGGAAAGCCATGCAACTGACCGCCTTACAGAGGCATTAGACTCTTTAGACGAGCGCAGTCAGGATATCATTCGAGCTCGTTGGCTAGATGATGACAACAAAACGACGTTGCAAGAACTTGCTGATAAATACGGTGTTTCTGCAGAGCGTGTTCGTCAGCTTGAGAAGAACGCCATGAAGAAGTTACGTTTGGCGATGGAAGAAGACGAAGACAGCGAAATGTGATTTATTACTGGCCAATTCGTTGTTCACTAAAATTATCTGCATTTATTACCCATTAAGCGGTGGATAAATGCAGATAATCATTTCTACTTTTATATTTTTGATTGTTCAATTAATCACTGTATAACTCTAGCGGTAAGCCATCTGGGTCTGTGAAAAATGTAAAACGCTTTTGTGTATAGGGGTCAACCCGTACTGCTTCACAGGCCACTCCTTGCTCAGTTAAATAAGCGACCCATTTATCTAAATCATCGACACTGAAGGCTAAATGACGCAGCCCTGTGGCTTCGGGGTAACTCAGCCTTGCTGGCGGGTTAACAAAACTGAATAACTCAATTTGGTAATGTTCACCAAAGGCTAAGTCCGCTTTCCACGAATTATTCGCTGGGCGGTAATGTTCTTCAAGTAAATTTAAACCCAAAATACGGCAATAAAAATCCTTACTGATTTCAAAATTGGATGCTATAACAGCAACATGATGAATTTTATTTAACTTCATGCTGTTTTGTCCATATATCAGGTTGTGTGGTGGCATTGAAGCCATTAGCCGCCAAGAATAGTTGCATCACTTCTTTTTCTTGTAGCGCTACCCCGCTAATATCAAATTTCCATAGTGTAATGTCAGGGATGGCTTGGCAAATTTCTTCTAATAAATATGAGCCAACACCTCGTCGGCGAGTAACCTCTCGTACACAAAAATCGTGCAAAGTGGCTGCGTTATGATCCACGGTAATTTTTGCGGCACCAAGAAGTCGGTCATTAAAGCGCGCAGCGTAAAATTGCTGACCTGCTTTGTACATTTTTGCCAGTTCAAAAGGGCTCTGGTCAGGCCAGATTTTATGTAAGTCCAGATATTGTTGCTCAGTAGGATTGACCAGCGGGATAATAGTGAGTCTCATGATATTTTGTTTGTTTCCCTGTAAGAGTTGCAGTTACTCATCCTGCCAGAGTGATCTACAACCGATTTTTTGATTTTAGAGAGAAAAATTTGGTGATACTGAATTTTCCGAATTTCACTCGGATTAATTTAAATTTAACCCGAATATAACACTAGTATTTACAAAAAAACCACTTTAACACATCAGTTTTTTATTCTGCTTCTAATGTAAAAACCTACCATATCCATTTGCTATTTAGCATAATTATCTTGTTTAATGTTATGAAATATATAGCCTTATTCGCTGTATTTTGAAATATCAGGCATTGTACCTGTCAACCATAATAATCTACTACAAATCAAACACAAACACTCAGAACCATGAAGACGGGGACGATAAAATGAAGAATATGAATAAAGCATTATTGGCGGGCTGTATTGCGATGGCGTTCAGTTCTGCAGGATGGGCAAAGGAAATTAAAATAGCGGTTGTTGGCGCGATGTCAGGGCCTGTGGCGCAATATGGTGATATGGAATTTACAGGGGCACGCCAAGCGATAGCAGACATTAATGCTAAAGGTGGCATTAATGGAAACACATTAGTGGCAGTTGAATATGACGATGCCTGTGACCCGAAACAAGCGGTTGCGGTGGCAAATAAAGTCATTAACGATGGTATTCGCCATGTCATTGGGCATTTATGTTCCTCTTCAACACAGCCTGCATCCGATATTTATGAAGATGAAGGTGTCATTATGATCACCCCTGCAGCCACTAATGCGGATTTAACCACGCGTGGCTACCAGATGGTGCTTCGTACAACAGGTTTGGATTCAGACCAAGGACCAACTGCAGCTAAATTTATTATGGAAGATATCAAACCAACTCGTATTGCTGTTGTGCATGACAAACAACAGTATGGGGAAGGTTTAGCCCGTTCTGTGCGTGAAAGCCTCAATAAAGCGGGCGTTAAAGAGGTCATGTTTGAAGGGGTAACCGCGGGAGACAAAGACTTTTCCGCTTTAGTGGCAAAATTGAAGAAAGAGAACGTGGATTTTGTTTACTTCGGGGGATATTACCCAGAAATGGGGCAAATTTTACGCCAAGCGAAACAAGCTGGGTTGAATATTCGCTTTATGGGGCCTGAAGGCGTCGGTAACTCTTCATTATCAAATATTGCAGGCGATGCCTCTGAGGGCATGTTGGTAACTTTACCAAAACGTTATGACCAAGTCGCGACTAACCAACCGATTGTTGATGCCATCAAAGCGAAGAAAGAAGACCCAACGGGCCCATTTGTTTGGACAACTTATGCTGCTATCCAAGGTTTAACAACAGCAATGGAGCGTACTGGCAGCATCGAGCCTGAAGATTTGGTGAAAGACCTGAAAGCAAATCCAGTCGAAACCGTTATGGGAACATTAAGCTGGCAGCCAAACGGTGACCTGAAAGGGTTTGAGTTCGGCGTATTTGAGTGGCACAAAGATGGGACATCCACCTCTGTAAAATAGTACTCAGCAGTGTTCCAGCATAGTGAATAAGAACCGGAAGTGAGTAACTTGCTTCCGGCTTCTGTTCTCTATATAGGACAAGTAGTTCGAAAGGATAGTCTTATGTCAGATCAAATTCTCTATTTTATTCAGCAGCTTCTGAATGGTTTAACCCTCGGCAGTACCTATGCATTGATAGCCATTGGATATACGATGGTATATGGCATCATTGGGATGATTAACTTTGCCCATGGCGAAGTGTATATGATAGGCAGCTATGTCTCTTTTATTGTGATCGCAGGCTTGATGATGCTTGGGATCGATATCGGCTGGATCCTTGTTGCTGCTGCCTTTATTGCCGCGATCGTGGTCTCTAGCGCCTATGGTTGGAGTATTGAGCGGGTTGCTTATCGGCCAGTACGTCATTCTAAACGTTTGATTGCACTGATCTCAGCGATCGGGATGTCTATTTTCCTACAAAATTATGTCAGCCTGTCACAAGGTTCGCGTGATTTAGCCCTACCGAGTTTGATCACTGGGCAATGGGTTCTGGGTGAAAGCGATGGTTTTGAAGCCACGGTGACTAAGATGCAGTTGACCATCTGGGTGGTTACCGTGCTTGCGATGTTAGCTTTGACGTTATTTATTCGCTATTCAAAAATGGGTAGAGCCTGCCGAGCATGCGCAGAAGACCTTAAAATGGCCAGTTTATTAGGTATTAACACGGATCGCGTTATTTCATTGACCTTCGTTATCGGTGCGGCAATGGCTGCTGTAGCCGGTGTATTGCTGGGGCAATTTTATGGTGTGATTAACCCGTACATTGGCTTTATGGCAGGAATGAAGGCATTTACTGCGGCGGTATTAGGGGGAATTGGGAGTATTCCCGGTGCTATGTTGGGCGGCTTAATCTTAGGTGTCGCAGAAGCGATGACCTCTGCATATTTAAGTACAGAATATAAAGATGTTGTGTCATTTGGTTTATTGATTGGTGTGTTATTGATCATGCCAACCGGCATTCTGGGACGCCCGGAGGTCGAAAAAGTATGAGAAAAGAAAATTGGATTAATGCCATTGTGGCTTCAGTGACTTTTTTCGTATTGGCACTGTTTATGATGGGGCTGCAGCTCGCACTGGATGGCACGAAACTGGTTGTGACGGTTGGGGACTCCGTGCGTTGGAACTGGATCATTGCCGGCATTGTTGTGATCTTTGTGTACCAGTTGGTTCGTCCAACCTTAAGAAAAGTGTGGCAAGGGGTGCCTAAGAAAGCGTGGGCTATTCCTGATTTTGATGGTTCGACAACTAAGCAAAAAATCCTTGCGGTTATAATTATTATTGCTGCAATTATTTGGCCGTTTATTGTTTCTCGTGGAAGTGTGGATATTGCAACCTTAACGCTAATTTACGTGATGTTAGGGCTAGGCTTAAACGTGGTGGTTGGGTTATCCGGCTTATTGGTTTTAGGCTACGCAGGCTTCTATGCGATAGGGGCTTATACTTTTGGTTTATTAAATCATTACTATGGTTTTGGGTTCTGGGAAAGTCTACCCATTGCAGGGTTAACCGCTGCATTAGCGGGCTTTTTATTGGGGTTCCCTGTTCTAAGGCTACGCGGGGACTATCTCGCAATAGTGACGCTTGGGTTTGGGGAAATTGTTCGTATTTTATTACTGAATAATACCGAAATCACTGGTGGGCCAAATGGGATCAGCCAATTACCGAAACCGACTTTTTTTGGTTTGGAATTTAGCCGTACTGCAAAAGATGGCTGGGACACTTTCCATAACTTTTTCGGCTTAGATTACAGCCCAGGTGACCGAATTATCTTCCTGTATTTTGTCGCTTTGTTATTAGTGGTTTTAACTTTGTTTGTTATCAATCGGTTACTGCGTATGCCACTAGGTCGTGCGTGGGAAGCATTACGCGAAGATGAAATTGCCTGCCGCTCATTAGGGCTAAGTCCAACTCGAATAAAATTAACCGCATTTACTATTAGTGCGGCTTTTGCGGGGTTTGCAGGGACGTTATTTGCTGCACGGCAAGGGTTTATCAGCCCTGAGTCCTTTACCTTTGTGGAATCAGCATTTGTGTTAGCCATTGTTGTTTTAGGGGGAATGGGCTCACAAACTTCTGTAATTTTAGCCGCAATTATCTTAGTTGTATCACGGGAAATGATGCGTGACCTTAACCAATACAGCATGCTGTTATTAGGGGCGCTGATGGTGCTGATGATGATCTGGCGACCACAAGGCCTATTACCGATGAAACGTCGTCAAATGCAGGTGAAAAAAGTCCCTGAAGGGGAGGGCGTATGAGCCATATAACCACGCCTTTGTTACAAGTGAATGGCTTAACAATGCGTTTTGGTGGGTTACTTGCCGTCAATAATGTTGAGTTAACTATTAATCAAGGGGAAATCGTCTCACTGATTGGCCCAAATGGGGCGGGTAAAACCACCATTTTTAACTGTTTAACCGGTTTTTATAAGCCGACCAGTGGCACGATTTTATATCGAGAAAAACATCTTGAGGGACTGACCGGGCAGGCAATTGCACGCCTTGGTGTTATCCGAACATTTCAGCATGTGCGGTTGTTTAAAGAAATGACGGTGATTGAAAATTTACTCGTGGCACAACATCAACATTTAAAAAGTGGCATTTTTTCTGGGTTATTGAAAACGCCTGCATTTCGTCGTGCGGAATCAGAAGCGCTTGATAATGCAGTAAAATGGCTGGAGCGCATAGATTTACTACCCTTTGCAAACCGGCAGGCTGGCAATTTGGCCTATGGGCAGCAGCGTCGGTTAGAAATTGCTCGCTGTATGGTCACTCGCCCTGAAATTTTAATGTTAGATGAACCTGCTGCGGGACTTAACCCTAAAGAAACCAATGATTTGGATGATTTAATTGCCGAATTACGTGCACATCATAATGTTTCAATTCTATTAATTGAACATGATATGAAATTAGTCATGGGGATTTCAGATCGCATTTATGTCGTGAATCAAGGAACGCCATTGGCAAATGGGACACCAAGTGAAATTCGTCAACATCCTGATGTGATAAAAGCCTATTTGGGGGAAGCTTACTGATGCTTGAATTTAAAAAAGTTTCTACCCATTATGGAAAAATACAAGCGTTACATGAAATTAGCTTGAATATCCAAAAAGGTGAGATTGTGACCTTAATCGGAGCAAATGGCGCAGGGAAAACAACGTTGCTCAGTACCCTTTGTGGCGACCCGCGTGCATCGGAAGGCCAAGTCATCTACCGAGGTGTGGATATTACTCAATTGCCAACGTCCAAAATTATGCGTGAAGACATTGCAATAGTGCCAGAAGGGCGACGTGTCTTTTCTCGTATGACAGTGGAAGAGAACCTCGCAATGGGGGGCTTTTTTGCAAATCGCCAACAGTACCAAGAACGTATTGAGCGGGTTTATAAGCTGTTTCCAAGGCTGTATGAGCGCCGAAGTCAACGTTCAGGAACGATGTCAGGTGGGGAGCAACAAATGCTAGCGATAGGCCGTGCTTTAATGAGCCAGCCAGAGCTGCTGTTGCTTGATGAGCCGTCCCTAGGCCTTGCCCCCATTATTATTATGCAAATTTTCGATACAATTCAACAGCTACGCGAGGAAGGTATGACGATTTTCCTTGTCGAACAAAACGCCAATCAAGCGTTGAAACTCGCAGACCGTGGCTATGTGTTGGAAAATGGGCATATTGTGTTGGAAGATAGTGGAAAGGCGCTTTTAGCCAATGAAGCGGTAAGAAGCGCGTATTTGGGTGGATAGTTAAAAATGCTATACTGCGAACTATAGATAACTATAGCTCGCAGTATTCATTGCTCAATATTTTCTATATTATTTTTTGTGATTTTGATTTTAAGCTCATCTTTCTTATTATTTGTAAGCTTAAAAATATTTTTATAATTATTTGATTTGGTTTCGTTTTTATTTTCTTTATTTAAATGTGTTTTTCGTTCTACTGAAATTGAAAGATCTGGTAATGGACTACCAAATTCATCACCTGTGTTTATATATTCAAAGTTTTTATTTGCTGTAATAATACAACTTCCATTCTCTGTTTCTTTAATAGTAAAATTGGTTCTCATACTCTCAATTGAACTGTTATTTTTAGACTCTTGAGTCGCCCTTACACCTATATTGTAATGCTCATTTTTATTTATTTGATGTAAAAGAATTGTTGGTTCTGCAAGAAAGCCTTGATGAGCAATTTGCGATATCAGCTGGGCATTCTTCAACCCGAATTTTGCACTGAGAAACTTTGCATCTTTTATTTCTACTGAGTTTTCTTGGCGGTATGGTGTGTGTAAATAAATATTCATTCTATTGAAATCTTTGTTGAATTTATCAGATAGTTCTTTATCAAAAGTAAATTCATTAGATTCATAAATGTGACCAAGATGAGTAGATGTATAACTATCGTCCTTGTTCGGTTTGAATCCTGCTATTTTTGTTCTCAATATAATAGAAGTTGATTTTTCATCATGAATGATTTCTTTTTTATATTTATTATTAATGCTGAAATATTCTTTAATAAAAACAATATTATTTTCTAAATTTAATTCGCGTTTTCTATTTTTTATTGGCGATTTGAATAATTTCCAAAATGGTTCTAATGCTGTATTAATTCGGCAGATAAAACGGGCGAATCGATTTTTATTCGGTGTTTTACTATTTATTGTTTGAGGGTTTTTCGTAGAGTAAAGCATATTGTTATTAATTTTAGTCATGAAAGCTCACTTAGAGGTATATTTAAGTTCAGGTTAGGGTATCTCACTGGGATAATAAATTATTGCATAAATAGATAGTACCTAATCAGGGGATGATACGATGGTATGGCAGGTGATAATCTTATGAAGACGAGTTTTAGTCATTTTAACTGTTAACTTTTCTACTTTTCTAGAATGTGAGGTATCTCCCATTTCAGCTATTTGCTTGTTTCTATGTGAAAAATTAAATGTATATACAACTTTTTCTCTAGAAACAGGGATCTACTTGTTGTTGTATAACTCCCTTGGTATTCCAACCTTCACACTTCCTACAAAATTTCAAATTTAAATGTATATACTTTGTGAAGTAAATGTATATATATTTAAATCATCGATAAACACTCTCAATGAATAGATAGTCTCGAGCAAGTTGATAGAAAATTAATTAGTTGATTTATAATCAATTAATTGGTTTGAAGACGCAGGTGCATCGCCACTAACTAGGTATCTCGCAGATTATTATAAATAAAATTGTTAATTTAAAGTTAATTAAAAATGGATGATAGGGGATACAACCATGTTAAATCGTACTGACTCAACTCGAGTGATCCGCGCACCACGTGGCAGTGAGAAAACCTGTAAAAGCTGGCTGACAGAAGCGGTATACCGCATGATCCAAAATAATTTAGACCCGGATGTTGCTGAGCACCCTCAAAGCTTAGTGGTCTATGGCGGCATCGGCCGTGCGGCACGTGATTGGGAATGCTATGACAAAATTTTAGATGTGCTAACAACGTTGGAAGATGACCAAACTTTGCTAGTGCAGTCAGGTAAGCCCGTCGGTGTGTTCCCTACCCATCCAGATGCGCCGCGTGTATTGATTGCAAATTCAAATATTGTTCCTCACTGGGCGAATTGGGATCACTTTAATGAGTTAGACCGCAAAGGCTTAATGATGTACGGCCAAATGACGGCTGGTTCTTGGATCTATATTGGCTCTCAAGGGATCGTTCAAGGCACCTATGAAACCTTTGTTTCGCTTGCTAAACAGCACTTTAATGGTAACGCTGCAGGGCGCTGGATCTTAACTGGTGGCCTTGGTGGGATGGGCGGGGCGCAGCCGTTAGCAGCAACCATGGCGGGTTTTAGCATGATAGCGGTCGAATGTGATGAAAGCCGTATCGATTTTCGCCTAAGAACCCGTTATGTAGACAAAAAAGCGACTTCGCTTGATGAAGCCCTGCAATATATCGAAGAAGCCAAAGCCAATGGCCAACCCGTTTCTGTTGGGCTATTAGGTAATGCGGCTGATGTTTACAGTGAACTGGTGAAACGCAATATTACCCCTGATTCAGTCACCGACCAAACGAGTGCCCATGACCCAGTACACGGTTACTTACCACAGGGCTGGACGCTCGCCCAATGGCGTGAAAAACAGCAAACTGCACCTGCCGAGGTAACCACAGCGGCGAAAAAAAGTATGGCCGTACAAGTGGATGCGATGCTAACGATGCAAAAACGAGGCTCAGCGGCTTTTGACTACGGCAACAATATTCGCCAAATGGCAAAAGATGAGGGGATTAGCAATGCCTTTGATTTCCCTGGTTTTGTTCCTGCTTATATCCGCCCACTATTTTGTGAAGGTGTTGGCCCATTCCGTTGGGTTGCGTTATCAGGTGACCCAGAAGATATCTATAAAACAGACCAAAAAGTAAAAGAATTATTACCCGATGACAAACACTTACATAATTGGCTCGATATGGCACGTGAACGTATTGCATTCCAAGGGCTTCCTGCTCGTATTTGTTGGGTAGGCTTAAAAGACAGAGAAAGATTGGGGCGTGCTTTCAACGAAATGGTGAAAAGTGGCGAGTTAAAGGGCCCGATTGTCATTGGTCGTGATCACTTAGATTCAGGCTCTGTTGCAAGCCCACACCGTGAAACGGAATCCATGAAAGATGGCTCTGATGCCGTATCAGACTGGCCTTTATTGAATGCACTGCTAAATACCGCTGGTGGTGCAACATGGGTCAGTTTACATCATGGTGGTGGTGTTGGAATGGGGTTCTCACAGCACTCTGGGGTTGTCATTGTGTGTGATGGAACCGATGCTGCAGATAAACGTTTAGCGCGTGTTTTACATAATGACCCTGCAACAGGTGTTATGCGCCATGCAGATGCAGGTTATGACATCGCCATTAACTGTGCGAAAGAGCAAGGGCTTAATTTGCCTATGGTGAAGTAATGTCGTGTGCCAGCTGAAATTGAGCTGGCATCTTTCTGAAATAGAAGGAATTCAGTATGAATGCTGCGTTAACTCAGAAAAGACAAGGGCCACTGGCGGGGATCAAAGTGATCGATTTAAGCCGTGTGTTAGCCGGCCCTTATTGCACGGGTATGATGGCCGATCTCGGTGCTGAAGTGATCAAAATCGAAGTTCCCAACCACGGTGATGATAGCCGCCATTTAGGGCCATTCATTGATGGTGAAAGTGTTTATTACGGTTTGATTAACCGAGGTAAACGCAGTATTGAATTGGATCTTAAAGCGGATGAAGACCGAGCTATTCTATTCCAATTAATCCAAGAAAGTGATGTGGTAGTTGAAAACTTTCGCCCTGGTGTGACTCAACGACTTGGTATCGATTTCGATAGCTTGAAGCAGCACAACCCCCAATTAATCTACGCCAGTATTTCTGGTTTTGGACAAAATAGCCCATTAGCCAGTTATCCCGCTTATGACATCGTGGCACAAGCGATGTCGGGCCTTATGAGTGTCACGGGTTTCCCAGAAACGGGGCCAACACGTAGCGGTGAGTCAATTGGCGATGTATGTGCAGGGATGTTTGCATCATGGGCGATAAGCAGTGCGTTATTTGCGCGAGAGCGTCATGGCGAAGCGGCACAGTATATTGATGTGGCGATGGTGGATGTCTTATTAAGCATGCAGTTAACTGGGCTTTCAAACTTATTTGCGAATGATAAGGCCCCGAGCTTAGTGGGGAACCGCCATCCAGTATCCACGCCATTCGATACCTATCAAGCAAAAGACGGTTTAGTGGTTATCGCGATTGCCAGTGAAAAGTTATTTCAACGCTTTTGCGAGTGTATGGAAAAACCGCAGTTATGCCACGACCCACGTTACCTTAATGACCCGAGTCGAACACAGCACCAAGCTGAGCTTCGAGAAGAAATCGAAAGTTGGACATGCCAAAAAACCGTTGAAGAGGTATGCGACATATTATTAAACGCGGGTGTGCCTGCCTCACCAATCCATAATTTATACCAAGCCACACAAAGTGAGCATGCCCAAGTGAGGCAAGTGCTAACACACCTGAATGACGGAGGAACGCCATTGGTTTCTCAACCGGTTTTTTTTAATGGAAAGAAACCTCATTCGACCCACCGGGCCCCGAAATTAGGTGAGGCAAACGCAGTTTATAAGCCAGCGAAAACAACAATTAAAAATGCGGAGACGATGCAATGAGTTTTGATATTAATGAAACAGAACAAGCCGTTGTGGATGCGATAGAAAAAGTCTGTCACGACATTTTACAGCCGAATGCACAAAGATACGATGAAACCGAAACTTTTTGCGCTGAAAGTTTACAAGCGTTGGGGGAAATGGGCTGTTGGGGAATTAATTTACCTGAACAGTATGGCGGTTTTGGTATTGGTAGTGTAGCGATGAGTAAGGTGGTAGAAGCGGTTGCAGCGGCTTGTGCTTCGACTTCATCGGCTCTAACAGCGCATTTTTTAGCGACAGATTCAATTCTGATTGGCGGTACAGAAGAGCAAAAACAGCATTGGTTACCAAAAGCCGCAGCTGGGGAATTATTAGGTGCATTTGGCTTAACTGAGCCAGCTGCTGGCTCTAACCCTGCAGATATGCGAACCGTGGCAACTCGTGAAAATGGTGGCTGGCGCATTCGGGGTAATAAACACTATATTACTAACGCCAAAGAAGCTGATTTCATCGTGTTATATGCGAAAACGGATGTAGAAGCAGGGGCTCGCGGGATCAGCGCATTTATGATCCCTAAAGGCACGGAAGGTGTGGCATTTTCTCAACCTGAAAAAACCATGGGGTTACGGGGTAGCACCATTTATGAATTAGCACTGAATTGTTGGCTACCTGAATCTGCATTACTGGGAGAGGAAAACAAAGGGTTTCATACCGCCATGGAAGTTTTAGATAAAGGGCGCGTCGAAGTGGCCGCAACCTCACTAGGTATTGCTCGAGCCGCGATGGAAAGTGCTTTAGGCTGGGTAAAAGAACGCCAAATTGGTAAAAAGCCATTAGCAGCTTACCAAGGAACCCAATGGCGTATTGCGGATATGCACACGCAATTGGAAGCTGCTCGTATGTTGACTTGGCAAGCTGCGGAATTACGTGATTCAGGGGAACGTTTTAGTTTGCAATCTGCTACGGCAAAATTGTTTGCAGCTGAATGCGCAGGTTTTGTTACGGATGCAGCATTACAGCTTCACGGAGGCTACGGTTATATTCGTGACCTGCCTCTCGAGCGTTATGTGCGGGATGCACGAATTTTACGAATTTTTGAAGGGACGTCAGAAATACAAAAAATTATTATTTCACGTGCCGTTTTAGACGCCCATTAAGTTATTTATCAGTATTGAGCCAGTAAGCGGGACAGGCGTTTACTGGTTTATGGAGCACCACAGGAAGCACTACCTGACAACAGGATCATGGAATTAAAAACACAACAACAATCAGGTTTAAGAATGTATTTCAATTAGTTATTTAGGGTGAATAACAGATAAAACATCACCCAGCGTAATGCTTAATAACTGTACCTTACAACGGTAGTTATTGCGGTTCCATTACGATTAATTGGTTCATTCTTTAAGCCAGCCTTGCTTAAAGAGGAGTTACCATGACAGTTTCAAACGACATCGCAACAGGGCAAAAAGCCCGGCAGGAGAATGTACCTTTAATCGAAGCGCGTTCCATCGACTACATTCCAGAGTCCGAGCGCCACGGCACCTTATCAAGCCAATTCACACTTTGGTTTGGTTCTAATTTGCAAATAACCGCAATTGTCACTGGTGCCTTGGCTGTGGTACTGGGTGGCGATGTATTCTGGTCATTAATAGGCTTATTTATTGGCCAATTATTAGGTGGTGCGGTGATGGCCTTGCATGCAGTGCAAGGGCCGAAGTTGGGGTTACCACAAATGATTTCGAGCCGTGTACAGTTTGGCGTATACGGTGCAGTTATCCCTATCTTACTGGTTTGTATGATGTATGTCGGGTTTTCTGCTAGTGGTACTGTGCTGGCAGGGCAAGCGGTTGGTCAGTTATTACATGTGACGGATTGGGTGGGAATTATCATTTTTGGTGTGGTGATAATCGGCATCACAATTTGTGGTTATCGCATCATCCATATTTTAGGGAAAGTGGCGAGCGTTATAGGCGTAATTACGTTCTTCTATCTATTTTTCCGTCTGTTTTATATGAATGATGTCTCAATACTACTCGAAAACCGCCATTTTAGCTGGACGAACTTTCTATTAGCGATGTCATTGTCCGCTTCTTGGCAAATTGCATTTGGGCCTTATGTTGCTGACTATTCTCGCTATTTACCGACTAAAACCCCGACAATAAAAGCCTTTTTGGCCGTCGGTTCAGGTACAGTGATTGGTACGCAAGCATCGATGATTTTAGGGGTTTTTGCCGCAGCGCTTGCCGGCAATCAATTTGCAGGTAACGAAGTCTCTTATATCGTAGGGTTAGGTAGCACAGGTTTAATCGCGGCGTTGCTGTACATCAGTATTTTTTATGGGAAAGTGACCATAACTGCACTGAATGCTTATGGTAGCTTTATGTCTATGGCAGCGATCTGGTGTGGTTTCCGAGGGAAAAGCCAAATTTCTCGCGGACAAAGGTTATTTTTCATCATTCTGATGGTGAGTTTCTCGACTGCTTTAGGGTTAGCAGGCCAGCACTCATTCTTAAAGTTATTCTCTGCTTTCTTGCTGTTTTTACTCGCATTTTTCACCCCTTGGAGTGCAATTAATCTCGTTGACTACTATTGGGTCACTAAAGGCCGCTACGATGTACCTGAGCTAGCTAATCCAAATGGCCGTTATGGACGTTGGAATAAAGTTGGGATTATCACTTACATCGTTGGGGTATTGATTCAATTGCCATTTATTTCCACGGGCTTCTATACAGGGCCTTTAGTCGAAAAACTGGGCGGGGTTGATATCTCATGGATTGTGGGTTTAGTCGCAACCAGCGTTATTTACTATGTGGCGATTAAAAAATGGCCTATGTCAGTGGCAGACAGATTGATATTACCTACGAGTAAATAACCATTTCATAAAAAATTAGCATTCAAAATAGTAAAAATTGAGATAGCCAGTAGCAGTGTGAATATCACTGTTACGGTTTCTCTCAACCTAAAAAACGATTTTAGAACATTACCATACCCACCAATCGCTGAAGAATTGGGATAGGAGTTGCTATGAAAATTTTAGTCGCAGTGAAGCGAGTGATAGACCATAACGTCAAAATAAGAGTAAAAGCCGATGGTTCAGGAGTTGAGCTGGCAAATGTCAAAATGGCCATCAATCCCTTCGATGAAATTGCCGTCGAAGAAGCTGTACGTTTGAAAGAGGCGGGAAAAGCGGCAGAAGTTATTGCTGTTTCCGTTGGTGATATTGGTTATCAAGATACATTACGCAGTGCGATGGCGATTGGGGCAGATCGCGGGGTTTTAGTCCAAAAGCCTGAAGAGTTAACCTTAGAACCACTGGATATTGCACGTTTACTTCAACAAATTGTGCAAAAGGAACAGCCAGATCTTATTTTATTAGGTAAACAAGCGATTGATGATGACTGTAATCAAATCGGCCAAATGCTTAGTGCATTATTGGACTACCCGCAGGCAACATTTGCCTCACAAGTGAAGCTTGAAGGCCAATTATTGCAAGTGACAAGGGAAATTGATGGTGGCTTAGAAACGTTAGAGATGCCATTACCAGCGGTTATCACAACGGACTTACGGCTCAATGAACCTCGTTATGCTACTTTGCCTAATATCATGAAAGCTAAGAAAAAAACGTTAGATATTATCGATATTGCTGAGATGGATTTTACGCCATTAGGGCAAATTAAAACGCTGAGTGTCTCAGAACCTAAAAAACGAGCGGGGCAATGCACATTGTTAAGCAGCGCGACAGAGCTAGTTAGTGCATTACAAGCGAAAGAAGTGATTTAATCGAGGAAAATATCTATGAGCCAAATATCGGTATTAGTGGTTGTCGAACATGATAATCAAACAATAAAAACATCTACTTATCATAGTATTAACGCTGCAAAGCAACTTCTCACAGCTGGTGGTCATTTGCACTTATTAGTTGCAGGAAGTGAGACGGAACAGGTCGCTCAGTCAGCTGCAAGTATACAGGGCGTGAGTAAAGTCCTAGAAATACAATCAGATAACCTTAAAAACCAACTTGCAGAGCCGATGGGCCATGCAGTGGCAAGTATCGCAAAAGAATATACCCATTTACTGTTTCCAGCGACGACATTTGGTAAAAACATTGCTCCACGGGTTGCGGCAACGTTAGGGATCGCACAAATTTCAGACATTACCCAAATTATTGATCCTCAAACTTTTATTAGGCCTATTTATGCAGGAAATGCATTAGCAACAGTACAAAATAATGGCCAGCAGGTGGTCATTACGGTGCGTAGTTCGGCATTTTCAGGGGGATATGAAGCGCAAAATCATGCTGAAATTGAAAAAGTCTCCTTTGCTGATATTCCCTTGCGTAGTCAGTTAAAAAGCCAATCTCTAACCCAAGTAAGCCGTGCGGAATTGAGTTCTGCAAAAGTGGTCATTTCAGGGGGGAGAGGTTTGAGTTCAGGTGACAACTTTGCGTTATTGGAAACGATAGCTGACAAACTTGGCGCTGCGGTGGGTGCTTCACGTGCTGCGGTAGATGCTGGTTTTGTTCCAAATGACTACCAAGTAGGACAAACAGGGAAAATTGTTGCACCCGATTTATATATCGCAGTAGGGATTTCCGGGGCAATTCAACATGTTGCTGGTATGAAGGAAAGTAAAGTGATCGTTGCTATTAATAGTGATCCTGAGGCACCGATTTTCCAAGTCGCGGATTATGGCATTGTTGGCGATCTATTTGAGATCTTACCGGAATTTGACAAAGCATTAGCGTAAGAGGTGGACAAATGGCTATCGACAATATTGATAAGATAAACGAGGCTCCCGAGCGGGAATCGATGGAGTTCGATGTCCTGATTGTCGGTGGTGGACCCGCAGGGTTATCTGCAGCAATACGATTAAAGCAGCTAGCAGCAGAGAAAGGCACAGAGATATCAGTTTGTTTAATTGATAAAGGTGCGCAGATAGGTGCTCATATTTTATCTGGCGCGGTGATAGACCCTCGGGCTCTTGATGAATTGCTGCCAGATTGGCAACAAAAGGTGTCGGCTTCTTTAACCCCTGTAAACCATGACCGTTTTTTATGGTTGAAAGAAAATAAAGCGAGCCATTTACCCCTATCCTTATTGCCAAGCTGTTTGAAAAATAATGGCAACCTCATTGGTAGCTTAGGGCAGATAAGTGCTGCACTTGCCGTTGAGGCTGAAAGATTAGGTGTTGATGTTTTTGCCGGATTTGCTGCCACTGACGTGTTGTTTGATGATAAAAACCAAGTAATAGGCGTCACCACCGGAGACATGGGGCTGGATAAATCAGGCAACCCAACAGCGATGTACCAACCAGGTATGAATTTACTGGCAAAAATGACCTTTTTTGCGGAAGGGTGCCGTGGCCAGCTAGGTAAGAGATTGATAAATCATTTTAATTTAGCCGCAGAGAGCGGTAAACAAACCTATGGCTTGGGCATCAAAGAGATTTGGCAAATTCCCAAAGAGCAACACCAAGCAGGGCTGGTTGTGCATTCTGTTGGTTGGCCCCTAGATAACCACACCTATGGCGGCGGCTTTGCTTATCACTATGGAGATAACTTAGTCGCAGTGGGTTTGGTGGTCGGGTTAAATTATGAAAACCCTTATTTATCACCGTTTGATGAGTTTCAGCGTTTAAAGACCCACCCTGAGTTTAGTGCTTTTTTATCAGGGGGAGAGCGTATTAGCTATGGCGCTAGAACGATGGTGGCCGGTGGGCTGGCCGCGTTACCTGAATTGAGCTTTCCCGGTGGTGTACTAATCGGTGATGATGCAGGTTTTCTTAATGCAGCTCGAATTAAAGGTACACACTGTGCAGTGAAAAGTGGGTTATTAGCAGCAGAAGCCTGGTTCAGTGCTAACCAGAATGGAATGGTTAACTATTCACAGTTTAAAAAACAATTTCGCCAGCTATTTGAAGAGAGCTGGCTATATCAAGAACTTTATCAAACACGCAATTTTAAACCCTATATGAAAAAAGGGTTAGTGATTGGGTCAATGTTATTTGGTGCGGAACAATTGTTATTAAAAGGCCGTAGTCCGTGGACTTTAAAGCTAAAACACGCAGACCATGAAGGAATAAAAGAAGCACGAAATTTTTCGCCAATAAATTACCCAAAACCCGATGGAAAATTAATTTTTGATAAGCCTTCTTCAGTGTTTTTATCGAATACGAATCATGAAGAGGAACAACCCTGCCATTTAAAATTGGCGGATATTAATGTCCCTATCCAAGTTAATTTAATGAAATATGCTGCGCCCGAGACGCGTTATTGCCCCGCGGGAGTCTATGAAATTGTAGAGGATAAGAGCGAAGAAAAACTGCAAATTAATGCGCAAAACTGCCTACATTGTAAGGCTTGTGATATTAAAGATCCGTTACAGAATATCACTTGGACAGCCCCGCAAGGAGGCGAAGGCCCTATTTATCAGGGAATGTAAAACGAATTTGTTGTGATGTAGTTGTGCTTGATATTTTTTGTTTTATCAGTCGCTTTGGGGCAATTTTGCCCCATTTTTTTATTTTGCATTAATTCTCAATTCGCGAATGTAATTTTAATTTGTAACGCGAGCCAGCTGTGATCATATTAACGTAGCTAATTAGAGTGCTACCTGTCCAAGTGCGACGGCTAAGTTGTAAGCAAGGTGAGTTTTCTTTAATTGATAATGATTGAGCAATGGATTTTGTGGCTAATGCGGCTTCAATAGTATGTTCCATTTCACTAACAGGAAAATGGCGTTGTAAATAACCGCTCGGCGTTTCAGTGTCACCATATTTTTGCTTAACAAAATCAGGCACAATGGCATGATTAACATAGCGTTCTTCTAACATTAAAGGAATATCATTTTCAAAATGTAGAACTTTACAGTAACCCACATCACTTCCTTCACTAATTCCTAGCTGTAGTGCGATTTCTGCTGATGCCGAAATAATTTTAAGCTGTAATTGGTGACCGCTATATTTATTACCGCTTGTTGAAATTTCATCAAAAATATCAAATGCTTTTGTAACGGGGAGTTCATGTTTTTGAGTGGCAACAAATGTGCCTTTTCCTGCAATACGATTCAAGATCCCTTTTTGGCTTAACTCGGAAATGGCCTTATTCACCGTCATACGGCTCACATTAAATTGAGCGCATAGCTCAAGTTCTGTGGGAATTTGAGTTTCAGGCTTAAAAATTCCTAAATCAATACTGCGTAAAATGTAAGACTGAATTTGCTTATATGCAGGTTGTGATGTCATCGCTGTTATTCAAAATTATTGTTAAAGGAAGGAGTGGTAAAATTGTTTTATTGCCACATTTCACTCACAAACTTTGTATGTAATGCAGTTTATCAGTAATTATGGGCTTTGCTAGTTATACTCGTCATACTTCACGTTGCCGTGTTGTTGACTGCACTCATTCGCACTAGTCACCTACTGGTGTAGGCTCCTAGCGTCTCATTCATTTGTCGCCTAACTGCACCATGAATTATTTAGAGTATAACGCCTAAGATAATTGGCGGTTAAAGGCGTTAATCATTGTCTGAATTATTTTATTATAAGGTAAGTTTTGCTAGGGCTATATACCTTTATTTATTATCATAATGTTAAATTTACTTAGCAAATTAGGCACTATTCATGCGAGCTCAATATTTCCATGTCAATCTTACTCAGTGTGATTATCGAAATGTCAGCCCAATGGGGATGGTAAGACTGATTGCTTGTGAAAAAGTATTTTTCTTTAATCAGGATGATTTTTCAAATAGCGAAATTTTTTTAGAGCGCATACAGCAAGGTGACGCTTTGATAATTTGCGCAGAAGAGATGAACGATGGAAGCTATTGGGTTAAATGGGTTTACCATGAAAAGCATGGTCGTTTAGAGCCTGACAGAACAGTCGGTTTTACTCGAAAGTTAGGAATACAATATTTAGTTTCATTGTTGTTAATGATGCTAATTCCTGCAGTGTATTACTGTTTTATTAATGCAGATGATAGTTTCTTAATGATCATCCTAGTGGCAATTCTAGGTTTAGCAGCTTTCGGCGGGATCGTTCTGTTTGGCCTTGCATTAGCCGAAACAAAATATATTTTAAGTCCAAAACGAAAGCGAATTTTAAAGGCGTTGGATTTGGTTATAGATGGGCAATACCAAAAAAGTGAGCAAGAGCAGAAAATTAACATTCCAGGGATTAAAACCTCGAAAGCCAAAGCCCGTAAATTGCGTCAATCAGTCGATAATTATCGTGATAAAGCGTCATTACTCACCACTCGTGGGAAGGTTAATATTACCTCAACCCTTAGCTTAACCGTTGCAAGAGGGGATACAGAACAAAAGCTTAATCATGTCGGCTTGCAGATTAATAAAAGCCATATGGATGTTTTGGTTTCAGCTAATGAGCCATTATTTAACAACCATAATCTCTTTATTGCTCAAGGTGACGAACTTGAAGTTTTCCATAAAAATATCCAAGCGCATTCAAAAGATCAGGTAATTTTTGGTATTTACAATCACCAAGACGGACTTGCCTATAGCTTGATTGGTAAGGGGGCTCCTCAAGAACGAGGTTTTTATTTCGGGCTGTGGGGGTTCATTTGCTTACTTTTAATGTTCTTTGTCTTTATGGCCGGAGGGTTATCAATTTCCGAAACCCTAGAGAAAGGCGGATATTGGGATTATTGGGACTGGGTTAATATTGTGGATACAGGTGTGCTATTTATCAGTTTCGCAGTAACGATTTTATTCGGTATCAGTTTTCTTATTGCTTTGTGCGTGGCGATATATTTTAAATTATCTCAGCGTGGAAGTGGGTATTATCAAGCGCAATATATTTTGAAGCATTTACGTCGTAATAATGGCCAAACGGATTATGTGACGGAGGTGCGCTCATGAACCCATTTCTGAGTAAACGTTTTCTCTTTTTGGCTTTGGTGTTTGCACTAAGTCTCGCTTTCACTTTTATTATTTTTATTCGTGCTGGTACGGTTGATTGGCAGTGGAAAAACCACAATGAAAATAGCTTCCCGATTGGTAGTTATGATTTTGCAACAACATTTCCAGCAGAAAATGGGATGCTAATTGTAGCTAAAAAAAGTGGCCGTTCTAATTATTATTACTCTTCTTATAATACTTATATGCCTTCAAGCGAATATGATAACCAGATTTTATTTGCAGATAATAATGGCGTGCATTTTATTACTCATAGCGATCAAAGTTTCTATAATGCGGTTTGTGAAAGAAAACAATGTTTAATGATGTTCAGTGATGGCTATCAAAAAATTAACTTAACTGATTTTTCAGTGAGTGAATTTACACCTTGGAGTAAAAAAACTGGCAAGCTATTTTCAACGTTGATTATGGGAAAAATCTACTTATCTAAAAGCTCTCCTTTCTATGTTGTTGCGGATAATGAAAATATTTTTATCAGTGCTGATAAAGGAATGACATGGGAACATTTTATGAATGTTCGAGATTTAGCCAAGTCATTATATCCTGAAGAAATTGAAGGAAATTCAAATTTTTCTTATGCAACATATCGAGATAAAATAGTGATGTGGTATAGCTATGGCAACCAAATGGGATCATTAGAAGTTGTTATGGATATCCCAACAAAACAGGTTATTAGCAGTAAATGGCTGCCTGTCAGGATCAATGAATCAGCACAAAATCGTAATGGTGATATTTTTGTAGTTGCTCAAGAGCCCTCACGTCGCTTATTTTCTTTGATGCAATTTCATACTAATGGTAATTTTGAGGTGATGGCAGAAAGCGGTTATAACCACATGAACAGCTTAGAAGTCGGCAATCAAGGTTTAATTGTTTCGAATATAGTTAGAGGTTCGCAACAATATTTAATGATGGATTTTGCCACGAAAGAGATCCGTTATCGTCCTCAGTTTCCTTTGTATAACAAAATATACAATATGGCGGACCAATCCTTAATTGAAATAGAAAGTACTTATTCGAATGAAGATAAATTAACTAAGGGAGCGCAAGTTTCTTATCAATCTTTGCATTGATACCTAGTGATGGTTTAGCGCGTTCTCATTCAAGAAGGATAGGGGAAAACCCTATCCTTTTTTGTCATTATAGTGCGCGTTGTTTAGGTAACAAAATAACAGCAGTAGCTGCGATGACGGCAACGATAGCAAAAGCAATAAAATTCCAGCTAGTGGCAATCCCCAGGCTAGCGATATAAGCACCAAACATAGGGCCTGTCATTGCGCCAATTCGAGAAAAACTGAGGGCCCAACCTGTTGCGGAAGCTCGTGCATTGGATGGATAATAATTGGCAATATAACCCGTTAATATGAGTGCGGCAGAAATACTTCCAACACCTGCAAAAGCCACGAGAACGTAATTCATATAGATATTTTGCTTGAATATCAAGCAACCCACACCGATTGCACCCAGTAAAAAGAAAAATGCGACAGAATTACGTACGCCATATTTATCTGCAATTTTTCCGAGAGATAATCCACCTAATGCGGAGGCTAAACTAAACACAATTAAAAATGTTAAACTGGAGCCAAGGTTATAACCTTCTTTTCTCATAATAGATGGCAGCCAAGTATTTAACCCATAAACTAATAACATCCCACAGAATAATGCAACCCAGAAGCAAGCGGTGGCACGCAAATGACGCCAAGCAAATACGACTGCCACAATCTCTTTAAAACTTTGTGATTTATGTTGCACAGATTCTGAAGATGATTGGTAATCAATGTCGAGTTTTTTAGCGAGAGTTTGAGCTTCAGAATGTAAGCCCTTGTGTGTCAAATATTCTAATGACTCAGGCAGAATACGCGCCATTGGCCAAATAAGTAATAGAGGTAATGCACCAAATGCAATCACGCTACGCCAACCAAAGTGTTCTAATAACCACATTGCGACGAGCGCGGCACTTAATATACCTAATGAATATCCTGAATACATAATTCCATAGTTAAAAGAGCGTTTTTCTGTTGGGGAATATTCAATCGTGAGTGCCGCTGCAACAGGAATAACTCCTCCTAAACCAATGCCACCAATAAAACGCATTAAACCAAAAAGCCAAGGCGTTGGTGCGAATGCTGCGCCTAACATGGTCAATGAAAATAAGGTAACACAAGCGAGTAACATGCGGCGCCGACCATACAATTCACTCAAAGTACCGATGATAAACGCGCCGAAAAACATCCCAACAAGCGCATAGCTACTCAAAGCACCTAGTTCTAGAGGAGATAAATTCCACTGTTTATATTCAGCAAGTGTAGGTAAAACAGCCCCCATAACACCGACATCATAACCTTCAAATAAAATACTCATCCAACAAATGAGTAAAACTTTAGATGTTGTTTTTGTAGAACCAAATGATTTCACTGCGATTGTTTGCATTGTCATGGCTAACTCTCTTATGGTGAGGGTTTGATTTTTTTAATTACAAGCCTATTTCTTGAGTCCAAGGTGACTTAGTTACACTCAACGTTTCTAAGGTAAAGTACAATGCTTAATGTTAATTAAAGGTTAAATTAATGCAGGAAATGGATATAGTTTGCAGTAAATCTGCACATGCAAGATGAGAAAGGTCTCTTTCCAATGACACATTGAAAAAATAGACAACTTTAACTTATTATATGGAAATATAACCGCTAATTAGGAAATTATAATTAGAATCCAATAAATACAGTTAATACTATACATTACTAATTATACGTGGCCATATTAGATATCATCACTAAAGATTACTAATTAAATCATTTCCTCTAAATCTATCAATACATAATCAAACGGTTGATTTTATTTTGGAAAACCATTTTAGTAAACCCTAGTTACTTTATGAATACTATAGTAATTGAAAGTAAAACTAAATATAAGATAAAAAATAAGTAATCTTGACTAGATTCGGTTTTTCATTTAATGCAAAATAACAATGCAAAAATTAATTCTAATTCTAATTTTCTTTTAATTGAGATAGCTAAATGAATATATCCAAAATCAGCATTGCATCAATTTTTATTGCAAGTGCATTATTAACCGGTTGTGCTAAAGAATCTTCTCGTTCCTTAGCCGTAGAAAAAGTTGCAACATATAACACGCAATATTCAGGTCCTAAAAGCCCAATATCAATAGGGAAATTTGATAATCGTTCTAGTTATATGAATGGCATTTTCTCTGATGGCGTTGATCGCTTAGGTAATCAATCTAAAACTATTTTGATGACACATTTGCAGCAAACGGGGCGTTTTAATGTATTAGACCGTGCAAATATGCAAGAACTTAAAGAAGAAGCTGGAATTAAAGGCCAATCGCAACAGTTAAAAGGTGCAACTTACGTGATTACTGGTGATGTGACTGAATTTGGGCGAAAAGAAGTAGGAGATCGCCAATTATTCGGTATTTTAGGGCGTGGAAAATCACAAGTCGCTTATGCCAAAGTTAATTTAAACGTTGTTAATGTTCAAACATCTGAAGTGGTATTTTCTTCACAAGGTGCTGGTGAATATGAATTATCAAATAGGGAAGTGATTGGTTTTGGTGGCACAGCCAGTTATGACTCAACTTTAAATGGCAAAGTATTAGATTTAGCAATTAGGGAAGCTGTAAATAACTTAGTTTCTGGAATTGAAAGTGGTGCATGGCAGCCAGCTAAATAAGGGAATAACATGAAAATTAAATTATTGGCTGTTTTAGCCGGTACTATTTTATTAAATGGCTGTGCTAATGAACCAAAACCGCTATATCACTGGGACGGTTATCAAACAACGGTTTACCAATATTACCAACAAACAGAAACTGGCCCTCAAGAACAAATTCAAGCTTTGAAAAAGAATTTGGAAATGAGTAAAGCAAATGGTTTGGCAACTCCACCGGGGCTGCATGCGCATTTAGGGTTATTGTATTCAACAACCGGAGCGATTGATCTTGCAATGCAAGAATTTACTGCAGAAAAAGCATTGTATCCAGAATCTGCGGCTTACATGGATTTTCTCATGAAGAATAAAGGAAAAGTAAAATGAAACATTTACTTATAGTCTGTGGATTGATAATGACATGGTTATTAACGGGGTGTGCTCAGCCAACGAAAGTTGATTACACGGCATTTAATCAAAGTAAGCCCAAAAGTATTCTGGTGCTGTTACCACAAAATAGCTCACCAGAAGTACAAGCCAGTCATGGATTATTATCACAAACGACGCTTCCTTTAGCTGAAGCGGGTTATTATGTTTTCCCTGTTGCTGTTGTTGAAGAAACATTTAAGCAAAATGGGATAACAAATGCGGGCGATATTCAGGCTGTTCCACCTGCAAAATTGCGCGAAATTTTTGGTACTGATGCAGTACTTTATTTGAATATTACTGAGTATGGTACAAGTTATCAGGTCATTTCTAGTGACACTCGTGTCACCGCGGATGCGAAATTGGTTGATGCCAGAACAGGGACATTATTATGGAGTGGCTCCGCGACGGCATCGAGTGCTGAAAATAATTCTTCCTCAAATGGTATTATTGGAGCATTAGTTTCAGCGGTTGTTAACCAAATCGTAGATACAATGACGGACAAAAGCTATGCAATTGCGGGTATAACAAGTGTCAGGTTATTATCTGCAGGTAAGCCTAATGGTATCTTATATGGGCCTAGATCACCTAAATATGGCAAAGATGCTCAGTAATTATTAATTGATTGAATAATGGGTAAAATAAAAAATATTTTACCCATTTAACTTAAGTTGAAATAAATTTAAGTTAAATTAACCTGTCTAATTATCTAATTACATTATTTATGCATATCTTAATTGGTGTGATTAAGCGAAAAATCATCATATTAAATTCTTAATTTGATATAGAGATTAATACTGTGATTTGAGTCAAGTTGTTCTGGCCTATATCAAGAATAGTGTGATATAGGTACAATATTATGACAATGGCGATTACTTTGGTAATACAACTGTTATATATATAATAGCAGTCGGTTGTACTAATTCCTCGTTGATAGGAGTCATAGTATGTTCTTGTTAAACGAATCACTTATATCAAGGTATTTCTTCTATATGAAGAAATGGTTCAATATTGATATTTCCTTAGCCTTCTTCTTTCCAAATAAATAACCTTTCTTTTTTCTTTCCTTAAAGTTTTTTTAACTTATTTCATTATAGGTTAAATCTCTAATATTTATTATTTAATGAAAAATTAAAGGTATTATCATGGCTAAAAGAATTGTAGAACCATTCCGTATTAAAATGGTAGAAAATATCCGTATTCCATCAAGAGAAGAACGCGAAGCAGCGCTAAAAGAAGCTGGATATAACCCATTTTTACTGCCAAGTAGTGCGGTTTATATTGATTTATTAACTGACTCAGGCACCAATGCGATGAGTGACCACCAGTGGGCAGCAATGATCACCGGTGATGAAGCATATGCAGGATCTCGTAACTATTATGATTTAAAAGATAAAGTGAAAGAGATGTTTGACTATGATTATATCATTCCTGCTCACCAAGGTCGCGGTGCTGAAAATATGTTGTTCCCTGTATTATTGAAAGTTAAACAGGAACAAGGCGGCGCGAAAAAACCTGTATTTATTTCTAACTTCCACTTTGATACAACCGCAGCGCACGTTGAATTAAACGGTTGTAAAGCAATTAATATTGTTACCGAAAAAGCCTATGACTCGGATACTTATGATGACTGGAAAGGTAACTTTGATATTCAAAAATTAAAAGATAATATTGCAAAGCATGGTGCAGAAAACGTTGTGGCTATCGTTTCTACAGTAACTTGTAATAGTGCGGGCGGTCAGCCAGTATCTATGGCTAACCTAAAAGAAGTTTATGAAATTGCAAAACAACATAATATTTTTGTTGTTATGGACTCTGCGCGCTTCTGTGAAAATGCGTATTTTATTAAAGAACGTGATCCTAAATATAAAAATTCTACTATCAAAGAAATCATTCTCGATATGTATAAATATGCTGATGCATTAACAATGTCAGCGAAAAAAGACCCATTATTAAATATTGGTGGGTTAGTCAGTATTAAAAATGACGAAAAAATCTTTACCTTAGCAAGACAGCGTTGCGTACCAATGGAAGGCTTCGTGACTTATGGTGGTCTTGCAGGGCGTGATATGGCAGCAATGGTACAGGGGCTTGAAGAAGGGGCTGGAGAAGAATATCTGCATTATCGTATTGGCCAAGTTAAATATTTAGGTGACCGTTTACGTGAAGGTGGTATTTCAATTCAGTATCCTACAGGCGGTCATGCGGTATTTGTTGACTGTAAGAAACTTGTTCCACATATTCCAGGTGATCAGTTCCCAGCTCAAGCGGTAATTAACGCACTTTATTTAGAATCAGGTGTTCGTGCGGTTGAAATTGGTTCATTCTTATTAGGCCGTGATCCTGAAACGGGTAAACAAAAACATGCTGATATGGAGTTTATGCGATTAACGATTGCGAGACGGGTTTATACCAATGACCACATGGATTACATTGCAGATGCTCTGATTGGCTTAAAAGATAAATTTGCAACCCTAAAAGGGCTAGACTTCGAATATGAACCGCCAGTAT
This sequence comes from Providencia sp. PROV205, assembly GCF_028479505.1. Taxonomy (NCBI): domain Bacteria; kingdom Pseudomonadati; phylum Pseudomonadota; class Gammaproteobacteria; order Enterobacterales; family Morganellaceae; genus Providencia; species Providencia sp. PROV205. Next base: position 29,893 of record NZ_JAMPNU010000002.1, read on the forward strand.
TAAGACACTTTACTGCGAGATTAAAACCAATTAAATAATAGGTTGTTCTTATGGTTCCCGTGCAATGCGGGAACCTCATCCTTATTCTTAAGGTAAACACCATGAATAATTCGGCAGCCAAGAAAGAACCCTCCATAATGGTAGGGGGTTTTGTGCTAGGCGGTGCCATGATAGGGGCAGGAATGTTTAGTTTGCCTACTATTATGGCAGGAGCTTGGTTTATTAACTCTGTAGTTATTTTATTAATTGTTTGCTTTTTTATGTTTCACTCTGGAATATATATTCTAGAATGTATATCAAAATATGGTTCAGGAACGAATTACTTTTTTATATCTAAAGAACTATTACCAAAATGGGCATGTTACATTGCCAATATAGCATTAATATTTGTACTTTATATATTAATATATGCCTATATATCTGCAGCAGGTTCAGTTATTAAAGAAGCCGCTGCCATTTACGGATACAGCATAAATCTAAGATTGATATTTATTTTATTCACCTTAATCTTAGGCGCGAGTATTTGGTGGAGTGGTATCGGGGCAAGTCGTTTAACATCACTATTTTTATTTATCAAAATAATTTTGTTTGTACTGGCTTTTTCTGGACTATTTCTTATTGTTAAAACAGACTTACTGTTAACCTCACCAGTAGAAGGTGGGCAAGCATCATTACTACCATTTGTTTTTATTATTATTCCCTATGCAATCACATCTTTTGGTTATCATGGTAACGTTTGTAGCTTATATAAGTTATACCATGAGAATGAAAGAAAGGTTGTTAAGAGCTGTATTATTGGTTGTGTTTTGGCATTGGTTCTCTATTTTCTATGGATATTAGGAACGATGGGAAACCTACCTAGACCTGAGTTTTTAACTATTATCAATAAAGGTGGTAATTTAGATGCATTTATTGAATCACTATATGCAGTACTCAATAGCAAAAACATCGCAACATTCTTACTGTGGTTCTCTATTAGTGCTGTATTTTGTTCATTCTTAGGCGTCGCAATTGGGTTATTTGATTATATTCTTGCTTCGTTGAATTTTAAGGACAACCCATCGGGTAGAATGAAATCTGCATTATTATGCTTCTTGCCACCACTTATTCTTTGCATGTTATTCCCAAATGGTTTTTTAATCGCTATAGCTTATGCAGGTATGGCTGCATGTATCTGGGCAATTATTTGCCCTGCTGTTATGGCATTAAAAGTAAGAGAACGTTTTCCTGATTCTAGATTCAAAGTGTGGGGCGGAAAAGGGTTAATTTATGCCGTTATCGCCTTTGGAGTCGTCGGCATTATTTGCCAATTGTTAGCGCAGTTTAATTTGTTACCGATATACCGTTAATTTTTCAAAACACAGGCTGTAAAATAACTGCAAAGGTACAGTGAGGGTTCGCTGTACCTTTTTTCCTATCCAACGATACGATGGTTTGTGGCTAATATTGAAAGATGACGGTTTTTTTAAAATACATTTTAATATTTTGTCCTTGATAAACAATGGGCTTAAAGACCATTTTTTTAATCGCTTTAACCGCTTCTTCTTTAAAACCTAAATCAGGAATTTTATTATTTAGTATTTCAACGGACTCAATTTGACCATCTAATCCAACTAATAGCCGGAGTTGTACTTTAACCACTTTTGTATAACCTAAGGAGCGAGCCTCTTTCGGATACTTAGGGGTTGCATCCTGTAAAATTGTATAGGAAATACCACTCGAACCGAGTGCAGTATAACTTCCATCACCATTATCCGAAAATTGGCTATTACCAGATAATATATTATTCCCTTTACCACTTTGATTACTCTCTGAAGCGGATGGGTTTGCGGAAGAATGATTTTCATCAGTTAAATTAGATGGCATTTCTTTAGCCGTTTCTTGTGAGCCTTGTTGCATCTCATGGCTTATCTTATTAGCAATAAGTTGATTTTCTGTGTTATTTCGAGAGTTATTGTTCAGTAATTTACTTTGCTTTTCTTGTTTTTTTCCTTGTACAGACTGACTGATTTCCGGTTTTGTATTTACTTTTGTTTTTTGCGTGAGTAAAGGCGATTCAATCGTGTTATCAACGGGAACATTCACTGGAATCAATGAATTTTTAAGTTGAGCTTTTGAAGGTATTTTACTTTCATTCGGTTGAGACTTGCTAACCTGCTTCTGTTGGGAAGCAGCTTCAGCCTTCGAGGGGGATTCTGATACAACTTCTTGTAATTGCGCTTGTCTCTTACTACTTTGTTCTCCTGTGCCCCCTGAAGAGCCCATTGCTCCCCCTAGAGATAAAGTTATCGTTTCCGTCCCTTCCACTATAGGTACCGCCCTACCTATTTGTAGGGCGATAAACATAATGACAATGATATGGATAACGAGTGACAGCGCTAAAGCAAGTTTATAACGAAAAAACGGGTGTATAGTCACTGAAACGTTTCCTGTTTAAATCAGTAGGTAGCTTTAATACCTGCGAAGAATGAGCGCTCATTTCCAGGAATCAATGAACCATAACCTGCAGTAACATAGTCGTAGTAAGTTTTATTCATTAAGTTAGTGACGCCACCATATAATTCGATATGTTCAATTGGTGTGTAACGAACACTGAGGTCAATGAGCTCACGTGATTTAACAACGCCATCTTCCTCTTTATTGGCATCAGAAAGGAAATTATTGTACGAACCGTAATAGGTGTACTGAATATCTCCCGATAAATCTTCGGTGAAGTCGTATTTTACTTTTAGCTTAACAGAGTGCTCTGGCACTTTAGTTAAACCACTTTTTGTGTAATCAATGGTATTTTTGCCGTTTTCTTCCAAAAACTGACGGCCATGGTTGTTATAATCAGAACGCCCTCTGAGCCATGAATAGGATTCTTGGAAAGTGAAATCACCGAGTGTCTGTTGGAAGTCAACATCAGCTCCCCAGCGACGAGTTTTTAACAAGTTCATTGTCTTCGCATCATTGACGCTAGTGAGATAAATACGATTTAGCTGGTTATTCGTATTGGATGTCCAGAACGTGACATTGACAGTACTAAACGCTAATTTGTCTCTTAAACCGACTTCAAATAAGTCATATTTTTCATCTTCGGCCTTAGTGGGAGTGTAAATTTTCTCACCATTGACGACAGATTGGTCGCTGATTTGCAAGCCATCGGGAAGGGTGTAGCCTCGTTCGTATCGCCCATAAATTCGGCCAGTATCGCGATAAAGGTAAGCAAGAGAAAGTTCAGCTGCGGTATTCCAACGGTCTGAAGTACCAGACCCATTTACTGTGCCACTTTTATCAAATGACCATTCCGACAATTCACGTCTCAACCCTTGAGTAAATACAAATTGATCTGATTTTAGGCTGTTAAGGACATAAATTGCCTTTGTTGTTTTATCATAATCAAAATTATGAGGAACCCCATAATATCGGCCTTTACTGTCTTTTTTATAGCTCCCAATATAATGAATAGAAGCCTTTTGTTTTGCATAATCTACGCCAAAAAGTAGATTGCTATCATCGAGATAGCCGATATCTAATTTGATTTTTGTTCCATGGCTTTTTTGATTAACTTTTTGTTCCCAGTTGGCATTATTAGTATAAAAACCATCAGTGTAGAAAACATCTGTAGCAAAATTGAGTTTTTCAGTAAGTGCATTTTGGTAACTTAAATTATAGCTATCGACTTCGCGGTCACCGATCAGATAACCGCTGATTGTTTTTTTAATTAGTTTACCATTCTCATCAATACCGACAGTGACGGTTTTGTCTGGTGGAACGTAGTCTTTACCATACTTTTTGATATTACGTGATGTGAGCGTTTTCACGTATTGAGAACTTTCAGTGAGATGACTTCCTCGTAACATGAGGCTTTGATCTGGGGTAAGATCCCATCTTCCACCTAATGAATAATATTCTGAATTACGGTAGGTATCTTTATAGTAAAGATCACGATTTAGTTTACTGGCAGTACCTAAAATTGAAAACTTATCATTAACCCGAGCGCCCAAATTGGCATTTAAGCGATATCCTTCTGAGTTCCATTCAGATAAAACACTTGTTTTTGGATCAGCCATACTTCTCAGATTTGAAGTGATATTAATGACGCCACCGGCAGTCCCTGAGCCGTAAATAACGCTTCCACCACCGGGAATGATCTCAATACGCTCAAGTTGTTCAACGGGAATAATATCGTAGTTAGTGGTATAAGGGTGATTTGCTAATGTGGTAATTGGAGCCCCATCAAGTAATACTTGTAGGTTACGTTGTGAGGTTTCAGCCCCTTGTCCCCGCAAGTCAATATTACCTTGTCCAGAGGTATCGACACTAATACCAGGAACGGATTTAAGCACATCAGAGATTGTGCGGTTTCCTTTGCCTTGAATATCTTCTTTTGAAATAACAATAATTTGTTTGGTGTCTCGTAAACGTTCTATTTCAACATAGTCAGGTCGTGCATAACTATCTTGTAGCTCAATAGCATCAGTTGTTTCTTGAAGTTGTGGTGATTCAAGTTCTTTATTGGCTGCATGTGTCGTAAAAGAAAGTGTTGATAAAATAATGAAACAAATAAAACTTGGCTTAAATTTAACCATATTGTTTCCAACGGAGGAAATGTTTTTCATTGGAGTAGGCTTGCCTTTTGTAATGATAATGCAAATGATAATCAATCTTATTATATTATTGTTAGTTTCAAGATCAATTAATTTAAACAAATTTATTCTGTAGCTAATTATTTGATTTAAGTGAAAATAAGCTGTTGACTTATCGGAGTGTCTAATTGAGTGGGTAGCAATTTTTGCACTAGGTTAGGTGTGATAATAGCGATAAGGATGGTTCATTTACCCAGGTTGGATGTTTGCATTTAGCGATCTACTTCAAATTCCTCATATTAATCTCAAATTTTTATTATTCTTTGATTTCCAAAATCAAATAGTAACCCTTTTGAAATATAAGTGTTTTTACTTATTTTGGGTAAAAATCAATCAAATACAGTGGTTAAAATATTCCTCTATAGTGCCGATAAAGTTAAATATCCTTATTTTATCCCAGCGAAAGAGAAATTCTATGCAGAAACTTCGAAATTACTCAATCCGCACTGTGGTCTTCGTATTATTAAGTATTTTGTGCCTGATCTTGGGGGGAACGAATGTATACAGTGGTTGGTCACTATCACGTATCGCAGATGGAAATGACATCGATAGACAATTAGTGCAGCAAATGACGGTAATTAGTCAGGGAAATGACCAATATTTTCGTTTTGTCACTCGGTTAACCCGAGTAATGGAAAGTAAAAGTGAAGGGAAAACGGTGGATTATGGCCCAGTCAAAGAAGCGATGTCCAATATGGAAAAATATTTAGAGCAGATGAAATTGATTTCCCCTGGGCCAATGACGCCTGAAATAGCAGAACAGGTAATTAATAACTGGCAAGCACTACTTGATGATGGGGTAAAACCTCAATTAACCCTTAGTATGGAAAGTGATACCAATAAATATTTATCTCACGCCCACAATGTCACTCCTGCATTGAGCCGAACGTTTGGTGCATCAATTCAAAAATTCAACCAAACTGCAGAAGAGTTGATTAGCCAAGCTCGAAATCATGTTGATAACGTGATGGATATTACGCGAATGGTTATGATTATCACGGCAATATTAGGGATCTTCATGCTCATTTTTACGGATCGCTATATGGCAGAGATGATGCAAAAACCATTAGGCTTATTAAGGCAGCATTTTATCGATATCGCCAAAGGCGATTTAAGCCATCCTATACAGCCATTCGGAAATAGTTGTGTAGGAAAATTGTTTCCAATACTTGAAGGGATGAGAAAAGACTTAAGTGAATCGGTCAATTCAATCCGGCAAGGAAGTGAAAATATTTATCTGGGAGCAAGTGAGATTTCAAATGGTAATAGCGACCTTTCATCACGAACAGAAGAGCAGGCCGCTGCTTTGGAAGAGACAGCTGCGAGTATGGAGGAAATTACCGCAGCAGTTCAACTGAATATGGAAAACACACATCAAGCTAATCAACTTGTAGGCGAAGCGTTTGTGGCCGCTAATAAAGGGAATAGCATTGTTGATTCGGTTGTCGTGACCATGACTGAAATCTCTCAAAGCTCACAGAAAATCGCTGATATTATCAACATGATTAACGATATTAGTTTCCAAACTAATATTTTGGCGCTCAATGCTTCCATCGAAGCCGCTCGTGCTGGTGTGCATGGACGCGGCTTTATGGTAGTCGCTGCAGAAGTACGCAAGTTAGCGAGCCACAGTGCGGAAGCTGCGATGGAAATTGAACGGCTTATCGCAGATTCAGGAACTTGCGTACAAAAAGGAACGGGGTTGGTGAATGAGATGGGGAAAACGATGGAGCATATTTTACAGGGAGTCAATGAAGTGACTGCAATTATGGCGCAAATCACGGTGGCTTCAGAAGAGCAGAGCAAAGGGATAGCCCAAGTTGGGGTCGCTATTACACAGATGGACGGTGTTACGCAGCAAAATGCGGCTTTAGTTGAGCAAGTGGCTACAGCGGCCAGTTCATTAGCGGAGCAAACGCAAGAATTACAACAAGCTGTTCAGCAGTTCAGTTTATCCACCCAAATGGCCTAGCACATTATTTTGGCAACCAGCCATTATTTTTGCAAATAAAAAGCCCTCACTGCGTTACAGTGAGGGCTCACAAAAACACTGCATTAACCGACTAGGATTAGTTCATGCCGTATTTTTTCAGTTTCTTACGCAGAGTTCCGCGGTTGATACCCATCATCAGGGCTGCACGGGTCTGGTTTCCACGGGTATATTGCATAACCATGTCCAACAAAGGCTGTTCTACTTCAGCCAATACCAGCTCATATAAATCATTAACATCTTGATTATTTAATTGAGCAAAATAGTTCTTCAGTGCTTGCTTAACTGAGTCACGTAACGGTTTTTGAGTTACTTGATCTTGTGAATTTACAGTAGCAACGGTTAGTACGTCAGAATTTACGCGTTGTTCGAACATAGTTCTGTCAGCTCTTATCTTTATTTACGCAAAAATTTTCAAAAAATGCCTCCAACACCTCCAGCTGTTCGCTGGCATCCTCAATGGTGTTGAATGAGCGCCGAAACTGGTCATCAGGTGCATGTTCTTTTAAATACCAAGAAACATGTTTGCGCGCTATACGGGCTCCTTTGCCTTGACCGTAAAAGTCGTGCAATTCCTGTACATGCGCTAGCATAATACGCCTTACCTCTGCCACTGGCATTGGTGGCAATATTTCACCTGTGTCCAGATAATGCTGGATTTCCCGGAAGATCCAAGGTCTTCCCTGAGCCGCTCTGCCTACCATCAAGGCATCCGCCCCTGTGTAGTCTAAAACAGCCCTGGCTTTTAGCGGGTCAGTAATGTCGCCATTGGCAATAACCGGAATGGTAACAGTCTGCTTAACTGCCCGAATGTTGTCGTATTCAGCTTCCCCATTAAACAGACAGGCTCTAGTTCTGCCATGAATAGTGAGAGCTTGAATGCCGCAATCTTCGGCCAATTTGGCAATCTCTATGCAGTTTCGCTCTTCAGGTGACCAGCCTGTGCGGATCTTAAGGGTAACTGGCACATCCACTGCTTTGACGACACCTTCAAGAATCGATTTCACGATTTCTGGGTAGCGTAGCAGTGCAGAGCCTGCAAGCTTACGATTCACTTTTTTAGCTGGACAGCCCATGTTGATATCAATGATTTGAGCGCCACTCTCAACGTTAATTTGAGCCGCGGCAGCCATTTCATCGGGATCATTGCCAGCTATTTGCACGGAACGAACCCCAAGTTCATCGCGATGAACCATTCTAAGTCTAGATTTGTCGGTCTTCCAAACTTGAGGATTAGAAGAAAGCATCTCTGATACTGTCATCCCAGCACCCATGTCATAACAGAGCGACCTAAACGGCTTATCTGTAATGCCTGCCATGGGGGCAGCAATAAGACAGTTTCTCAACTGATATTGTCCGATTCGCATAACTAAATGGGGGCCATACTGTGACTGCAAGGGCGCGTATATTACGCATTTTTTACGAGATATGAAAGGACAAACTTTGAGCAAACGGTTATTTATCACTAATTTTTTTATCTTGCATTTTTGCAAAAATAAAATTAGTTATATTTAACAAATAGTTAAGTTCATCCTATAACGATTTATTAAAATAACGGTTGTGCTGTTCAAATCTCGTGCAGAACAGATTATCGCCAGCTATTGAGCAATATTTGAGCTATAAGATAATCTATTCTGGCGTTGTTTTCAAAGAAATTATTCTCTAATTTTAATAAAAAAACTCACTAAAAATGCTTGACACCCGTAATCCGGCACCATTCTTCTTTTTCAGCAACAGGGTCGATTTCAAAAGTGGAACGATAAGCATCAGCCACTCCTTCTGCTTGAGTGGCGAGCACGCCAGAAAGTCCTAATAACCCACCCGGACGAGGTAGAACGCTAATCATAGGGGCGAGTTCACGCAATGGGCCAGCAAGGATGTTAGCAACCACGACATCAGCTTGTAAGTCATCAGGCTGGTCTTTTGGTAGGTATAGAGATAAACGCTCTGAAACACCGTTACGCTGCGCATTATCGCGGCTTGCAGTGATAGCCTGAGGGTCGATGTCGATCCCAATCGCGTGAGCAGCACCTAATTTTAAGGCAGCAATCGCTAAAATACCGGATCCACAACCAAAGTCGATCACGGTTTTACCTTCGAGATCAAGACTGTCTAGCCATTGAAGACACAATGAGGTCGTTGGATGCGTACCAGTACCAAAAGCAAGGCCAGGATCTAACATTACATTGACTGCGGTCGGGTCGGGCACATCGCGCCAACTTGGGCAGATCCACAAACGTTCCCCAAAGCGCATTGGATGAAAATTATCCATCCATTCTCTTTCCCAATCTTTGTCTTCTAATTGTTCGATTTTATGGATAAAACCTGCACTCAATAGAGGACTATTTTCTAGTTGAGCAACGACAATTTTCATGTCGGTTTCTGCGTCATATAGGCCAATGACATCGGTATCACCCCAAAGGCGGGTTTCCCCCGGAAGCGGCTCAAAAACGGGCGTGTCGTGGCTGTCTTGAAAAGTGACGGATACCGCCCCTGTTTCTATCAGTTCATCGCCAAGCGCTTCTGCCTGTTGAGCGGTGGAGTTAATTTTAATTTGGATCCAAGGCATTATTTTTTCTCTATTTATTCGTTTATATCAGGTTGAGCAAAATCACTTGCCTATAATAGGCGTTAGTGCGTGCTAGTTACCTGCTCAATTGGCGTCGATTGTACGGGATTTTTACCGAAAAGGTTACCCACTAAGAAAGCCACAAGGCTAAAAACCAGTGAGGGAACGATGGCATGGAAACCCATGATCTCAATTTTAAAGCTAGCCAGTATGGCATAACTGACGCCTCCGACGACCATCCCACTGATAGCGCCTGTTCCATTGGCTTTTTCCCAATATAGCCCGAGGACTAATGGCCACAAGAAAACAGCTTCTAAACCACCAAAAGCCAGTAAATTCAGCCAGATAATCATCTGAGGCGGATTCCATGCTGCAACTAAAAGCAATGCACCTAAGACCAAAGTGGAAAGGCTAGAGATGCGCGCAAGACGCTTTTCATTTTTGATTTGTGTTGGCACGGTATTTAGATAGATATCTTTTACGATGGTTGCCGAAGATTGCAGTAGTTGTGCGTTGATCGTCGACATGATCGCAGCCATTGGTGCCGCTAGGAAAATCCCTGCTGCGAAAGGTGGCAGCACTTGCACCATCAAAGTTGGGATCACTTGGTCTGGGATCGTCAGGTCAGGTAAAATTGCGCGACCGAGTGCCCCCGCAAAGTGCATGCCAAACATCAGCATGGCCATGACGATCGTTCCTAAGATAATTCCACGGTGAACCGCTTTACTGTCTTTATATGAAATACAACGTACTGCGGTGTGAGGTAAACCAATCACCCCAAAACAGACTAAAACCCAAAACGAAGCTAAAAATGGCCCGCTTAAAATGTCATCTGCACCTTCAGGCGATACCAATTTAGGGTCTATGCTATGCATTTTTTCTATCGCGGCAGGTAAACCACCTGCATGGTAAATAATCGCGACTAACAGGATCACCGTACCTAAAAGCATTACAAGCCCTTGTAGCGCATCATTTAGGACACTGGCCCTAAACCCGCCAATTGCGGTGTAGAGTGCGATGGATACCCCAAAAATCATTAACCCATAAGTATATGGAATACCTGCTGCGGTTTCTAATAGGCGCGCCCCACCAATAAATTGCACCGTCATGGCGCCAAAAAAGGCAATGAGCAGGCTGACACTGGCAAACCATACTAAAAACCGGCTTTGATAGCGTGCATACAGCATATCGTTAAGCGTAACGGCATTATAGCGACGCGCCAAAATAGCAAATTTTTTACCTAGCACGCCGAGGGAAAGCCAAATCGCAGGCAGTTGGATCATCGCCAATAGCACCCAACCTAGGCCATATTTATAGGCAGCACCTGGCCCACCAATAAATGAACTCGCACTGATATAAGTCGCTGTGATGGTCATCGCAAGGACAAAGCCGCCCATTGAACGATTACCTAAAAAGTATTCATTTAAGAACTCGCCTTTTGTTCGTTTTTTATATGCATAAATGGATAGCAAAAAAACGAGAGCTAGGTAGCCGACGAGAGGCAGGAGAACTTCAATCTGCATCATTCTCCTCCAGAGAAATGTCTTTAAAAATCAGTTTAACCATCATTATGCAGAGCAAAATAAAAATGATGGGTAAGATGAGACAAGACCATTCAAACCACAGTGGTAGTCCTGTAACTCCAAGCGTGTTGTCCGGTAGGTAGGCACTAATAACCCAGCCAATTAGATAGGCGATAGTCAAATAAAATGACCAGCGTGCTTCTTTATTTGATTGAAGAAAACGTTTATCCACCCGTTCTTCCCCTTCATTCCCATAAAAAAATAATCAGCAATTGTACGATAATCCGTAGGCTGAGTGTGAAAAATACCAGAAGAAAAGTGCAATAAAGCGTATTTAACACAAAAAAATACCGCAACGCAGCGCGTTACGGTATCGATTGACGATGAGCCAAACAGGTTATCGCTGACTTATTCAGCAATCCCCAGTTTTTTCTCTAAATAGTGGATATTAGTGCCACCTTTTTGGAAGTTTTCATCGCTCATAATCATTTGGTGCAATTCAATATTGGTTTTAATACCATCGACGATTAATTCGTTTAATGCATTTTTCATACGAGAAATAGCGATTTCACGAGTTTCACCATAAGTAATTAATTTACCAATCATTGAGTCATAATACGGAGGTACAGTGTAGCCTGCGTAAATATGAGATTCCCAACGTACACCAAAACCACCTGGTGAGTGGAAACGGGTGATTTTACCTGGACTTGGGATGAAGGTATTCGGGTCTTCTGCGTTGATACGACACTCAACAGCATGACCATGTACCACGATATCTTCTTGCTTCACAGATAATGGTAACCCAGAGGCAACACGCAGTTGCTCTTTAATCAAGTCTACACCCGTGATCATTTCAGTGACTGGGTGTTCAACTTGAATACGGGTATTCATTTCAATGAAGTAGAACTCACCGTTTTCGAATAAAAATTCGAAGGTACCTGCGCCGCGATAACCGATTTCAATACATGCATTAGCACAGCGTTCACCGATATTACGGCGAATTTCCGGCGTAATGCCTGGAGCTGGTGCTTCTTCAACCACTTTTTGGTGGCGACGTTGCATTGAACAGTCACGCTCAGCTAAGTAAACCGCATGGCCTTGGCCATCAGCCATGACTTGAATTTCAATATGACGTGGGTTTTCAAGGAATTTCTCCATGTAAACCATATCATTATTAAAAGCGGATTTCGCTTCAGCACGCGTCAAGTTGATAGAAGATTCTAAATCTTTCTCATTGCGTACCACACGCATACCACGACCACCACCACCACCAGATGCTTTGATGATGACAGGGAAGCCGATACGTTTCGCGATGGCTTTATTTTTTTCAGTGTCGTTCCCTAATGGGCCATCAGAACCCGGAACGCAAGGTACGCCAGCTTTTTTCATCGCGTTAATCGCAGAAACTTTATCACCCATTAGGCGGATGGTTTCAGCTTTTGGACCGATAAAAACAAAACCAGAGTTTTCAACTTGTTCTGCGAAATCTGCGTTTTCAGCCAAGAAACCATATCCTGGGTGAATCGCTTGAGCACCTGAAATCTCCGCTGCGGAAATAATCGCAGGGATATTTAAGTAACTTTTTGCTGATGCTGCTGGGCCGATACAAATTGTTTCATCAGCCAGTAACACGTGTTTTAGATCGCTATCTGCCGTAGAGTGAACCGCTACTGTTTTGATGCCGAGTTCTTTACAGGCACGCAAAATACGTAATGCGATTTCGCCACGGTTAGCGATAACAATTTTTTCCAGCATGGAAACGCCTCGTTATTCGATGACAACTAATGGCTCGTCAAATTCTACTGCATCACCGTTTTGCAACAGAATGGCTTTAACAACGCCTGCTTTATCTGCTTCGATTTGGTTCATCATTTTCATCGCTTCAACGATGCAAAGTGGGTCACCAACGCTGACCGTTTGGCCAACTTCAACGAATGATTTCGCTTCTGGGCTTGGCGCGCGGTAGAAAGTACCGACCATTGGTGAGCGAACCTGGTGACCTGCAACTGCTGCAGGTGCAGCTGGCGCTACCATCGCTTCAGATGGTGCAACCGCATTAGCCAGAGCAGGTTGCTGTGCAACCGGTGCTGAGTAATATTGTTGAGGTGCAGCCATAACCTGAGAAGCAGGTGAAACGCGGCTGATACGTACTGACTCTTCACCTTCAGAAATTTCCAGTTCAGAAATGCCAGACTCTTCGACCAGCTCGATCAGCTTTTTAATTTTACGAATATCCATGGATATGATTCCGTACTCTTATATTTGGATTGAATTAATTAGGCGCAGACGGTTAACCGCTGCCTGTAAAGCAAAACTATAACCATCAGCACCTAGACCACAAATTACACCGATTGCTTTATCGGAGAAATAAGAATGTTGGCGAAATGATTCCCTAGCGTGCACATTAGACAGGTGGATCTCGATAAACGGGATACTCACCGCGAGTAATGCATCACGTAGTGCAACACTGGTATGTGTGAACGCAGCCGGATTGATGAGAATAAAATCAACATCATGACGTGCAGCATGAATTTTATCGATGAGTTCAAATTCTGCGTTTGACTGAAAATGACTCAGTTTTACCCCTAGTTGACTAGCCTCTGCCCCAAGGTTGGATACGATATCGGCAAGAGTTTGGTTGCCGTATTTATCGGGTTCCCGTGTACCTAGCAGGTTTAGGTTTGGCCCATTCAAGAGTAAAATGTGAATATCTTCTGCCATTATGCTGCTAACTCCGACGATATTATCAATAGCCCGACAACATAACGCGATGCTAAGCGTTTGTCATCTTTTATCATAAAAATAAATGGATTTTCTACTGACAAGGTTCGTCATTATAATTATTTCGTGACATATAGCAGCAAAATACTGGTCTTATCAGAGAAAATACCCGAATTTATTTTGGAAAATGTGCGGTAATCCCTATTTAGGCGAAAGTACCGCGACAAATTGGTGATTAGCCTCGCAGGTTAACAAGCGTACGCCCAGTCACTTCATTTTTTAAGAGTTTTTTTGCATATCCGACAGAATCTTCTAACGTGATCTCATTGCTGACTTGCTCATAGAAAGAAGATGGGAGAAGTTCCGTGAGCCGTTGCCATACTTTAGGACGATTTGCAGCAGGGTAGTAAACGGAATCGACACCTTGTAACCGAACATTACGTAAAATAAATGGCATGACACTGGTCGGTAAATCGAAACCACCGGCTAAGCCACAGGCAGCAACCGCACCATTATAATGTGTTTGTGCAAGAAGATTGGCGAGTAACTCACCGCCTACAGTATCAATTGCACCGGCCCACAGCTGTTTGTCTAATGGTTTAGCGGGATGAGTGAAATCACTACGAGGTAATACCCTCTTGGCACCTAAACTTTTTAGGTAATTACTGTTTTCTGCTCGACCTGAAATCGCGACAACGTCATAACCTAATAACGCAAGTATTTGCACAGCGGTGCTGCCAACACCACCACTTGCTCCACTAACAATGATTTCACCTTTATCTGGTGTCACACCTGCGTCTTCTAAGGCGTTTATGCAGAGCATAGCGGTAAAGCCGGCAGTGCCAATTATCATTGCTTGCTTTAAAGATAAATTTTCTGGCAGGGGTGTTAAGTATTTGGCCGGGACTCTGGCTTGAGAGGCTAAGCCTCCCCAATGCGTTTCACCAACTCCCCATCCAGTGAGTAGCACATGTTGGCCAACTTGGAAGCGCGGGTCTTCACTGTGATGGATCACGCCTGAAAAGTCGATACCGGGTACCATTGGATATTGGCGAACAACACCTGCTTTTCCACAAATGGCTAATCCATCTTTATAATTGAGTGTGGACCAATGAATATCGACTACAATATCTCCGGCTGGAAGCATTTCTGTAGTTAATGGTTGAATGCCAGAGACGATTTTTTCGTCAGTTTGTTGTAGGACGAGAGCTTTCATCTTTCACTCCTATATAATGATTAAATATGTATTTTGAAAATTACTAAAATTTGAGTGCATTTCATTGACGTAGTAACAGTATTTAAGCTATTAATATTGTAATTAATTTGTAAAAATTTATTTTTTTCTGGCATAAATAGGCTTTTATCATGCAAAATATCGCATCCTGACGGATTCATTTTGTATATTGACATAAATTTGCCGCGTTTCTGGTAGATAATAGAGCGAACACTCAGCGAATTCACCCAATTTGTATTGGAAATAGCCAGTGTGTAGCAATAATAAAAAGAACTAAATAATATTTGAACTTGTTGCCCCAATAGCTTGTCACACTGGGAAGAAAAAGATGGAGTATATAACAACCAAAGAGTAGAAATTTTTTTGTATAATTTTATCCTGTCGGTAAAAATGCAATTAATCTCTGTTTTTGGGGTTTTTATCTGCTTCGTTTATATAAGAAGCATGTACAGTACGGTACGTGAAAAATAGATGAATTAACCATATTTGTAGAAGCAGCTCATTAACGCCTTGAGACCGCTTCAAGTGGTTGGTAGAGTAGACGGGTTTAAATTCGTCCCCAGCTTGCAGGATAACTCTTTCGTTATGTTTAAAAAATTTCGTGGCATGTTTTCTAATGACCTGTCTATTGACTTGGGTACGGCCAATACCCTTATTTATGTCAAAGGACAAGGCGTAAAATTAAATGAACCCTCTGTAGTTGCTATTCGTCAAGACCGCTCTGGATCGCCAAAAAGCGTTGCTGCTGTCGGTGGTGAAGCGAAGCAGATGCTGGGACGTACACCAGGTAATATTTCGGCAATCAGGCCAATGAAAGACGGTGTTATCGCTGACTTTTTCCTGACAGAGAAAATGTTACAACACTTCATCAAACAAGTTCATAGCAACAGTTTTTTACGCCCAAGCCCGCGAGTGCTTGTTTGTGTTCCTGTTGGTGCAACACAAGTTGAGCGTAAAGCCATTCGTGAGTCAGCATTAAGTGCAGGTGCGCGTGAAGTCTTCTTAATTGAAGAACCGATGGCTGCGGCGATTGGTGCTGGGTTGCCTGTATCAGAAGCGACGGGTTCAATGGTTGTTGATATCGGTGGCGGTACAACAGAAGTCGCTGTTATTTCTCTAAATGGCGTTGTTTACTCTTCATCTGTACGTATTGGTGGTGACCGTTTCGATGAGTCCATCATTAACTATGTACGCCGTAATTATGGCTCACTAATCGGTGAAGCGACAGCCGAGCGCATCAAACATGGGATTGGCTCTGCATTCCCGACAGATGAAGTCTACGAGATTGAAGTTCGCGGTCGTAACCTTGCAGAAGGTGTGCCTCGCGGATTTAAGATGAATTCAAATGAAATTTTAGAAGCACTGCAAGAACCGCTTACAGGAATTGTCAGTGCAGTCATGTTAGCACTTGAACAGTGTCCTCCTGAATTGGCCTCAGATATCTCAGAACGCGGTATGGTCTTAACAGGTGGTGGCGCGCTTCTTCGTAATTTAGATCGCCTATTGATGGAAGAAACGGGTATCCCTGTTATCGTTGCTGAAGATCCTCTAACTTGTGTCGCTCGTGGTGGCGGTAAAGCGTTAGAAATGATCGATATGCACGGTGGTGACCTGTTTAGCGAAGACTAAATGGCCTTTTAGAAACAGTTGGAGACGGTTCTCCAACTGTTTTGACTATTTTTTGTTCCTCTGACATTAGCGAAACTTAGCCACACATGAAGCCAATTTTTAGGCGAGGTCCATCCCTACAGTTACGCATTTTTTTTGCGGTAATCATTGCACTTGTACTGGTGGTGATTGACCATCGTTTCGAGCCTTTCAATAAAGTCCGTAACTACTTAGACACGGCGGTTAGCCCATTCTATTTTTTAGCGAATGGCCCACGCCAATTCCTAGATAATATCTCTGAAAGTTTCTCTTCAAGGGACCAACTGCAATTTGAAAACAAAGCGTTACGCCAAGAGTTATTACTGAAAAAAGCGGATAACTTGCTTTTAGAGCAACTTAAGCAGGAGAATGCGCGCTTAAGGGAGTTGCTTGGCTCGCCACTTCGTCAAGATGAACACATGATGGTAACGCAAGTGATTTCAGGGGCAAATACACCCTATCGCGACCAAGTGGTTATAGACAAGGGCAGTAACGAAGGGGTGTATGAAGGGCAGCCCGTTATTAGTGATAAAGGCGTTGTTGGCCAAGTGGTTGGGGTGAGTAACTTTAATAGTCGTGTCTTGTTAATTTGTGATACTGCCCATGCCTTACCTGTACAAGTATTACGTAATGATGTACGTGTTATTGCGGCGGGTTCTGGGTGTGCCGATGATCTACAATTAGAACCGTTACCTGAAAATACCGATATTCGTGTTGGTGATGTCCTTGTCACATCGGGGTTAGGGGGGCGTTTCCCTGAAGGGTATCCAGTTGGGGTGGTATCAGCCGTAAAACATGACACACAACGAGCTTATACGATCATAAGCGCGAAGCCGAGCGCTGAATTACAACGTTTACGTTACCTGCTGTTATTATGGGGAAATGATAACGATCCTAAAACGCCACTACAGCCTTCGGAAGTTTATCGTGCAGCAAATGAACGCTTAATGAAAGTGTTGCCGCAAGTATTACCTAACCCGAATGAAATTCAGGGGCCTCCATTGCCACCATCAATGGCTCCGACGTCACAACCATAAGTAGAGGAAACACAGTATGGTTATGGGCAAGAGAGTAAATTAGCATGGATGAGTATCGTGGAAATGGCCGTGCCATTATTTGGTTATCATTTTTTATTGCATTGATTTTACAAGTCATGCCTTGGCCGGAGCAACTCAGTTTTTACCGACCATCATGGCTTCTGTTGATTCTCACTTATTGGGTGATGGCGTTACCACACCGAGTGAGTGTTGGCACAAGCTTTATCTTAGGGATTATCGTTGATTCCATTCAGGGCTCCGCACTAGGAGTGCATGCTCTCTCTTTTAGTATTATTTGTTATCTCGTCTCTTATAAGCACCAGCTGTTGCGCAATATGGCGTTGTGGCAGCAAGCGTTGGTGATTATGTTGCTTACTATCATTCAAGATCTTGCTGTTTTTTGGGCTGAATTTCTATCATCACAAGTATTATTCCATCCGCAAGTATTTTGGAATAGCTTAGTGAATGGTATTCTATGGCCATGGCTATTTTTGCTTTTACGTAAAATTCGCCGGCAATTTTCAGTATGTTAGAGTGCTAGTTGTCGGTTTGACTGGGAATTCAGTTTATGTGTTTAATTTATCTTGCGTCCGGTTCACCCCGTCGACGTGAACTTGTTCAGCAACTTAATTATACCTTTGAAATTTTGCGTCCAGAGGTAGAAGAACAGTGGCAAGAGGGGGAGACGCCTCAAGACTATGTTCAGCGTCTTGCACGAGATAAATCTTTAGCTGGTGTTGCGATAGCACCCGATAATCAGCCTGTTTTGGGCGCTGATACTATCGTTGTTCTCGCAGGTAAAATTTTAGAGAAACCGCAAGATAGCCAGCACGCAGAAGCGATGCTAAGTGCATTATCGGGAAGAACCCATCAAGTCATGACGGCGATTGCCTTATCCAGTCGTCAACAGACGATGCAGTCACTAATTGTGACAGATGTGACATTCCGCGAGTTATCTTTGCTCGAAATACAGGATTATATACAGTCAGGTGAGCCAATGGATAAGGCAGGCGCTTATGGAATACAAGGAATTGGTGGGCGTTTTATACGTAAAATTAATGGCAGCTATCATGGGGTTGTTGGTTTACCACTGGTTGAAACAGACGAGCTAATTCAGCGATTTTTAGCGTTAAGTGATGGTAAGGGGAAGTCATGACAGCGGAACTATTAGTGAACATTACACCATCTGAAACGCGCGTTGCTTATATTGATGGTGGGATATTACAAGAAATTCATGTTGAACGAGAAGCGAAAAGAGGGCTAGTAGGGAATATTTACAAAGGCCGTGTGAGCCGCGTCTTACCAGGAATGCAGGCGGCCTTTGTTGATATTGGTCTAGATAAAGCGGCTTTTTTGCACGCGTCTGATATTATGCCTCACACGGAATGTATTGCGGGTGATGAGCAGAAAAACTTTCATGTCAGGGATATTGCAGAGCTGGTTAAGCAAGGACAAGATTTAATCGTCCAAGTCGTTAAGGACCCTCTTGGTACTAAAGGCGCTCGCCTTACTACGGACATTACTCTTCCTTCTCGCTATTTGGTCTTTATGCCAGGGGCTTCCCATGTTGGCGTTTCACAACGTATTGAAAGTGAAGATGAAAGAGAACGCTTAAAAGCCTGTGTTTCACAGTATTGTGATGAAAATGGCGGTTTTATCATCCGTACGGCAGCAGAAGGGGTCGGGGAAGAGGAAGTTAAACAGGATGCTGCATTCTTAAAGCGCCTGTGGGCGAAAGTGATTGAGCGAAAAAAACGTAATGTGACTCGCACAAAAATTTATGGTGAATTAGCGCTTGCCTTCCGTATTATCCGTGATTTTGCAGGCGCTCATCTTGACCGCATTCGTGTTGATTCTCGTTTGACCTATACTCAATTACAAGAGTTTATCGAAGAGTATGTGCCAGAAATGACAGCTAAGCTCGAACTCTATCAGGGAAATCAGCCGATATTTGACTTGTTTGACGTTGAAAACGAAATTCAGCGAGCAATGGATCGAAAAGTGGAATTGAAATCAGGTGGTTACTTGATTATCGATCAAACTGAAGCCATGACGACTATTGATATCAATACAGGGGCATTTGTTGGGCATCGTAACCTTGAAGAAACCATCTTCAACACTAATATCGAAGCCACTCAAGCGATAGCAAGGCAGCTGCGTTTACGCAACTTAGGCGGTATTATTATTATTGATTTTATTGACATGGCTGACCCAGAGCATCGTCGCCGTGTGCTAGCATCATTAGAGCAGGCATTGAGTAAAGATAAAGTCAAAACAACCATTAATGGTTTTTCGCAGCTAGGTTTAGTCGAAATGACGCGCAAGCGCACAAGAGAAAGCTTAGAACATGTGTTATGCGATGACTGTCCGACTTGCCAAGGACGTGGAACCGTTAAATCAGTCGAAACAGTATGTTATGAAATTTTACGTGAAATAGTTCGCGTGCACCGCACGATAGATGCCGATAGGTTCTTGGTTTATGCCTCTCAAGCGGTGGTAGATGTCCTTAAAGGGGATGAGTCACACGCTCTTGCAGAAGTTGAAATCTTTGTTGGGAAGCAAGTTAAAGTTCAGACTGAGCCTCTTTACAGTCAGGAACGTTTTGATGTCGTGATGATGTAATAAAGGAGATATTAGTGAGACGACTGCCACGTGTAGCACTGGTGACGACTGCGGTTATATTATTGCTGTGCGCATTAGTGTTGTCAGGGCTGCGTTTTCTTCTGCCAAATATCGATAATTATCGGCAAGACTTGGTCGATTACGTTGAAAAAAAGACCGATATGTCCGTGCAGCTTGGTAAAATCGAAGGGGCTTGGCAATCTTTTGGTCCTGCACTGACGTTATCTGATGTGGTTTTACAGAATCAAGCCATCGATGTCACAGCGAATACTATTAGGGTTGAATTAGATATCTGGAGCTCGTTATTTTCTCTACGCTGGCGTTTTCGTGACTTAACCTTTTACCAATTAAATGTGGATTATAAAATTCCTTTTAGCTTTGGAGACTCGTCGGAAGGCGGCTCTTTAGATGGGATTGAAGATCTATTTTTAAGGCAATTCGACCATTTCGTATTAAAAGAAAGCCAATTAACCTTTCTCACACCTTCTGAACAAAAAACAACGCTGATTTTACCTGAGCTTTCATGGCTTAATGACAATGAACGGCATCGTGCTCAAGGTTTTGTAAGCCTTGAAACCATTAATAAGCAGCATGGTTATCTGCAAGTAAAGCTTGATGTGTTAGATAAAAATGGCGTGTTAAGTGATGGGGTTTTTTATTTGCAAGCGGATAATATTGACATGCAGCCATGGCTTAGCCGCTGGCTGCGTGATAATACCTCATTGCGGGATGCCAATTTTAGTTTGTCTTCTTGGGTAACCCTGAAAAATAACCGGATTGATAGTGGCCTTATTCAACTACGGCAAGGTGAAGCTAACTGGGGAACGGGCGAATTAGCGCAAAACTTGCAAGTCAATGATTTGCTTTTGCGAATGAAAAGGCAGGGGAATGGGTGGTTATTTAACATTCCTGAGCTTGATACTTTGAAAACCAATGAGTTTATCTGGCCGCAAGGGAGCGTCTCTGTCTTGTATTTGCCTGCCAGCAAGAAATATCAGGATAATGACCATTGGCGCATCCGTGCAAAAGATATTGAACTTGAACGTTTAAGCGAAGTTTTACCCACATTTTCCTTTTTAACCCCTGAAATGGTACAGGATTGGCAACACCGCCAACCAACGGGTGTGGTGAGTGAATTTGCGCTTGATATCACGCCAAATCTGCCTGAAAACGTACAATTTAACATGGACTGGCAAAATGTTAGCTGGAAAAAATGGAAAGAATTACCTTCGGTTAACCATTTTTCGGGGGCTTTAATTGGTGGAATGCAAAGTGGTGGTGCCACAGTTCGCTTACAAGATAGTGAAGTGGATTATCGTGATGAATTTAAAGCCCCTTTTTTGATAAAAACGGCAACAGGTCAATTCCATTGGGTCAATAATGACAGTGAATTTAAATTGTGGAGCCCATCATTAGATGTACAAGCTCAGTCTCTTTGGGCAAATGGTGAGTTTCGTTACGCAAAAGCGAAAAAAGGAAATTATGCGGATCTCGCGATCCTCGCAGGAATTCGTTTAGATGATGCGGGGGATGCATGGCGTTATTTCCCCCAAAAATTAATGGGCCAAGATGTGGCAGATTACCTGACGAAAGCGATTATCGCAGGTAGTGTAGATAACGCGACTTTAGTCTATAAAGGTGATCCTGCTCATTTTCCTTATGATGACAATGATGGGCAATTCCAAGTTTACGTCCCTCTGCGTGATGCCACATTTGAATATGACAGCGAATGGCCTGCGTTATTGAACTTGGATATGGATTTAGACTTCAGGCGTGCAGGGCTATATATGCATGCACCAACTGTGAAATTGGCGGATGCCACCGCAACCAATCTTGATGCTAATATCCCGGATTACACTAAAGAAATGTTGTATATCAATGCGGATATCAGTGGGACAGGAAAACAAATCCAACAATATTTTGTGCATACCCCGATGAACCACTCAATTGGCGATACGCTTGAAGAGTTACAAATTGGGGGAACAGTTTATGGGCAGTTGGGATTATCTATTCCACTGGTAGCGGGTAAGGACGTTGTTGCCAAAGGGAAGGTCAATCTCAATAAAAATGATTTATACATTCAGCCGATTGATAGCACTATTTCCGCTTTAACGGGCAGTTTTGAGTTTAACAATGGCGATTTACGCGGTGAAAACCTGCGGGGCCATTGGTTTGAACAGCCGATAACTGTCGACTTCACCACCACAGACCAAGCAAAAAATTATTTAGTGGATGTGAATATTAACGGAAACTGGGCGGTGAATAAATTGGCAATGTTGCCTGCTGAGATTAAGCAAAAGGTGTCAGGAACCACTGACTGGAAAAGCCAAGTCGCCATTACCATTCCAAATACGGCAAAAGAGCCAGTAGGTTTACAAATAGACGTCACCGCAGGGCTCAAACAACTGAAAAGCCAGCTACCCGCTATTGATAGCGCTCTATTAGCCGAGCTTGGGCAAATCAATGTTCAGGCGAAAGGAACGACAGAGCAGTTGGTGGTTGGTGGTGATATTGGTAAGCGCATTGGTTTTAATACTCAATGGGGGCTGAGTGATAAGCCTTTAAGCTTATTAAAAGCCCATGTTGCCCAATGGCGTAATGGCATTCCTGAATTACCTAAAAACTCGACTTTTGTCGTTAATTTGCCAGCTATTACCGATATGAACTGGGAGAAATTAGCTGGGCTGTTAGTGTCTTCTCATAGCCGAGAAGGCGGTATGAATATTCGCTTACCTGACATGCTCGAGGTCAATATTCCATCTATTTATCTCGTAGGGCAGCAATGGAATGCAGTCAACTTTTCCTATGATCTACAACGAGCTGAGCAACTGGTTCATATCAATAGTGAAAACCTGAAAGGTTCGTTACAAATATTTGCTTCACAGCCTTGGCAGGTTGCCATTGATTATTTGTATTACAATCCCAGTGCTTCTACGAGCGCCCAAATTAATGACCTTGCCACAACCCAATTTGATTTTAGCCAATGGCCGCAATTACAGTTGCACTGTAAAGAGTGTTGGGTTGCTGGGCAGAAACTGGGGGAGATTAGCGCGAATATCCAACCTAAAGGGTCATTATTGCAATTGACGGGCGGTACGCTAGATAACAGTGTCACGAAATTAAAGCTAGATGCTATTTGGGACAGCAAAAAAGGCAACAAAACACAAGTTGCAGGCTCATTAACGGGTGATGCTTTCGACGAAACAGCGGCCTATTTTGGTATATTAGTTCCTATTATCCAATCACCTTATACTATTGAATTTGATTTAGATTGGGCCGATTTGCCTTGGTCACCCGATATTGCCTCTTTAAATGGTAAAATGTCTGTGAAATTGGGTAAAGGTGCGATTGCCCAAATGGGCGGTGGCCGGGCAGGGCAAATATTGCGTCTAGTCAGCTTTGACGCCTTGTTACGTAAACTACGATTTGATTTTAGCGACACGTTTAGTAATGACTTCGATTTTGACTCGATTAAAGGTGATGCGACGATTAAAAATGGTGTGTTGGTTTCGAAAAATACCTATGTTGATGGCTTAGTTGCAGACATTTCATTTGATGGTCAAATTGACCTTGTTAAACGCCAAATTAACGTTGAAGCCGTCATCACACCAGAAATATCTGCTACAGTAGGAGTAGCAACCGCGTTTGTGGTAAATCCATTTGCTGGGGCTGCGGTATTTGCAGCAACGAAAGTGCTCGGTCCATTATGGAGTAAAGTTTCTGTTATTCGTTACCGAGTAACTGGTAGCTTGGACGAGCCAAAAATTGATGAGGTATTACGTCAACTTAAGGAGACTCAAGAGTAATGAAAAATGGCAACGTTGCACTTTTGCAGTTATGTAGCGGAAATAATACTAAACACAATTTAGCGCAAATAGAACAACAAATCAAACAGTTACCCGAAACTGTTGAGTTAGTACTGACACCTGAAAACGCACTGTTATTTGCGGATGCAGCAACGTATCGCAAACAAGCGGAAGAGCAAGGAAAAGGCCCTTTGCAAAATGCGATCAGCGAAATGGCCAAACGTTATCATGTTTGGATTTTAATTGGCTCAATGCCAATGGTTAGCCGTGAAGATCCTGAGCGTATTACAAGTAGTAGCTTATTATTTGATTCAGAAGGAAATATTAAAGCACGATACGACAAAATTCACATGTTTGATGTCAATATCGAAGACGAGCAAGGCACTTATAACGAGTCTGTAATTTATCAACGCGGTGAACATATTACCGTCGTTGATACACCCGTTGGTCGCCTTGGCATGACAATTTGTTATGATTTACGTTTTCCTGGTTTATTCCAAGCATTACGTGAGCAAGGCGCAGAAATTATCTCTGTACCCGCTGCATTTACCCGTTATACCGGCCAAGCACATTGGGAGCCATTATTACGCGCTCGTGCGATAGAAAACCAATGCTATATTTTAGCGCCTGCTCAAGTCGGTGTGCATGGTACCCGTCGCACATGGGGGCACAGCCTTGCAGTTGATGGGTGGGGTAAAGTGATGAAAAAGAACGTGGATGCAGTCGCTTCTACGGTACTGAATATTAAAACAGACAGCTTAAGTGTCATGCGTGAGCAAATTAAAGTGGTAAAACACAACCGCTTTAGACCGCAATTGACATCATTGATTAAAAAAGAAACCAAAGAGTAACGAATATGAGTTTAGCTTCTGTCAGCGAACATTTGCTGGCCGCCAACCGCCTTGGGCAAGAAAATCTGTATGACATTTTAGGTTTGTTATCTGAGCGCCATCTGGATTATGCGGATCTGTTCTTTCAATCGAGCTTCCATGAATCGTGGGTGCTTGAAGATAGGATCATCAAAGATGGCTCTTACAATATCGACCAAGGTGTTGGTGTGAGAGCTGTCAGTGGTGAAAAAACCGGGTTTGCATACGCAGACCAAATTTCGCTACATGCGCTGACACAAAGTGCGACTGCTGCACGCAGTATTGTGAATGAGCAAGGTTCTGGTAAATCACAAATTCTAACTAACGTTGAATATAAAAAACTGTATTCAATGGCAGATCCACTGCAAAGCTTATCGCGGGAACAAAAAATTGATTTACTGCATCGTGTTGACCAAATTGCTCGCGCAGAAGACCCGCGTGTCATTGAGGTCAATGCCAGTTTAACCGGTGTTTATGAGCAAGTGTTAGTCGCTGCAACAGACGGCACCTTAGCGGCAGATATTCGCCCATTAGTGCGTTTATCGGTCAGCGTGCTGGTGGAACATGACGGCAAGCGCGAACGCGGTGCGAGTGGTGGCGGTGGCCGTTATGGCTACGAGTATTTCTTGGAAATTCATCAAGGGCAAGTGGTTGCTGAGCAATATGCACGTGAAGCGGTGCGTATGGCGCTGGTGAACTTGTCTGCAATTGCCGCTCCTGCTGGAATGATGCCAGTTGTGCTGGGCGCTGGTTGGCCGGGGGTTCTATTACATGAAGCGGTGGGCCATGGCTTAGAAGGTGACTTTAACCGTCGCGGCACCTCTGTTTTTTCAGGTCAAATAGGTGAACAAGTGGCATCACCACTGTGCACTGTGGTGGATGATGGCACGATAGCAGGCCGTCGTGGTTCCCTTGCCATTGATGACGAAGGGGTACCCGGGCAGTATAACGTCCTAATAGAAAATGGTATTTTACGTAATTATATTCAAGATAAACTGAATGCACGCCTGATGGGAGTTGCTCCAACAGGTAATGCACGCCGTGAATCTTATGCACACTTACCTATGCCGCGTATGACCAATACTTACATGTTAGCAGGGGCATCAACGCCAGAAGAAATCATCGCAAGTGTGGATAAAGGCATATATGCACCAAACTTTGGTGGTGGTCAGGTAGATATCACCTCAGGTAAATTTGTATTTTCGACATCAGAAGCTTACCTGATTGAAAAGGGTAAGATTACTTCTCCTGTGAAAGGGGCAACGTTAATCGGCTCTGGTGTTGAAGCTATGCAGCAGATTTCAATGGTCGGTAATGACCTAGCGCTAGATAAAGGCGTTGGTGTTTGTGGTAAAGAAGGCCAAAGTGTGCCTGTTGGTGTGGGGCAGCCTACATTAAAACTGGACAAACTGACCGTTGGTGGTACCGCTTAATTTTCACGGTTATGATATAAATTAGGCTTTGCTCGCCCTTGTGACAAACTCTTGGAGATATTGTGACTAGGGCGTTTGTGTGTCTGCAAAGCACAAAACAACTGAGGTGTTATGAATAAACGTATTTTACCCGTCGTGTTGATGGCTATTTTGATTGTGATTAGCCTGTATTTTAATGGTGGAGATAAAACCCCATCTGAGCCACCGGTTAACCAAAGTAATCCACCTTCTCGTGAAGCGATAACGCCAAAAGAAACAGCACAACCGATTGATAAACTAACCGCACAAGATAATGTCGTTAGTTTTATGGAAAAATATCAAAAACTTCCCGCTTTTTATATGACGAAAAAGCAAGCTCGTGAAGCTGGATGGGATGCGAAAAAAGGCAATCTTTGCGATGTATTACCAGGAAGAGCGATTGGCGGAGACCGTTTTTCTAACCGTGAGAAAGGGTTACCCATTGCACAAGGGCGCCAGTGGTTTGAAGCTGACATCAATTATCGCTGTGGTCATCGTGGGGCAGACCGTTTGCTATACTCATCGGATGGGATGATTTTTGTGACGCATGACCATTATAAGAGCTTTACACAAGTCAACTAAAGGAAAATCGTGATGAGCAAACAGGTGAGCTTTGATTTCAGGCAGATAAACTCATTGAATGATTTTTATGACCAATTTGCTCGGCAATTTTCCCTTCCTGACTGGTTTGGTCGTAATCTTGATGCCTTGTGGGACATGGTTTCCGCAGGCATTGAGTTACCTGTAACTATCACGTTTTCACACATGACTGCGGAACAACGTATCCAATTCGCAGATGTTATTGATGTGATGAATGACGCACAAGATATGTGGGAAGAAGAGTTCATTTTTGCTTTAGATATAACAAAAAGCTCTAACTAATATTCCTATCACTCATGGTAAAGTCTAAATAAGATAACTGAGCTGATAGGGGTCTTTAGGATGAATAACGTTACCTGTACTGCATTTCCGCTAAAAGAAAAAAAATTCCTGATTGTTCACGGCTATACCGCATCCCCTGAAAAAAACTGGTTTCCATGGTTGAAATCAGAGCTCGAAGCTTTAGGCGCTTTTGTTAACGTGCCCACCATGCCTGACTCATTAGCCCCCAACCCTGAAAGATGGCAGCAGCGCTTACAACACTTGCCTTTTGATATTGATGAAAATACGGTTTTGATTGGCCATAGCTTAGGTTGCGTTACCGTATTACGATTTCTTCAAAATGCAGGGCAGCCGGTAGCGGGTTATGTATTGGTATCAGGGTTTGATGAAGAACAGCCTACATTGCCTGAATTACAGCACCACACAAGCGAACCATTGAATTATGATGAACTCATACAAGTGGCAAATAATCGAATATCGATTATATCAACCAATGATGAAATTGTGTCACCAGAGTCTTCGAAAGCATTGGCTAATGCCTTAAAAACACAGGTTATTATTGAAGGCTCAGCCGGTCATTTTCTTGATAGAGAAGGCTATACTGAGTTCAGAACACTACTTGATACGATCAAAACGCATTTTAGCTAGTTATGGTTGGTAAGAATACTAGACACACTGGTTTTGAGTATTTCAATCAACTCTGGGTCCATATAGGGGTAATTATCAGGAATATCCAGAACATGAAGCGGTTTGTATTCCAAAAGGCGGGGGAAATCTGCTCTTAAGCGGTTTTTATGTTTTTGCTCCATCACAAAAATTACATCTGCCCAGCGGATTAAATCCGCATTAACAGGGCGCCTCGCATTGCGGCTCGTTCCCGCCGAACGGGTGACCCAACTTTCATGGTTGCGCCAGATCTGTTCAGCGGTTGGACTACGCCATTGGTTTTTACTGCAAATGAATAAAATATTCACGAGTTATTGTGTGTCTCTTCAAGGCTAATACGGGCAAGCTGTATATTACTCACTTGCGGGTATGCCATACCTAATTGGGCTGCACGGATCATCTTTTCGCTTCGACCGTACATCTGTTTCCAGTTTTTTTCAGGTGTATAGCAGTCAACTAGGCGTGAATTTAGTTGATCGCGGGATTTATTGATCCGAGCTTTGGCTCTGCGCCATGCTCTATTTCGGGTATTATCCATATCTTCCTCATTATTTATCGGGGTTCAGCAGCCGCGATAATACGGGTCAAAGTATGACTAACAATGGCATGATAGGTTGTTTCGGCAGCGCTATCAACACGCTGTTAGGTTTTTCAGATTATTGCTTAATTTACAAAGAAAAATCCCCTAGCCGCAGCATAGGGGATAATTCATTAAGCCATTTCAGAGAGATCTTTCAAGTATTGAAAGATTTGTCGATAGGCTTTTGGTGGTTTATTACCTTCACGCTCTTTTTTCGCATTACGGACTAATGCACGCAGTTGTTGCCTGTCTGTTTGTGGGAACAGGGCAACCACGTCTTCAATGACTTCATCACCGCCATCTAATAAACGGGTACGTAAGTCTTCCAGTTTATGTAAAATGACCACTTGCTGGTTGTGACGGTTTTTAAGCTTATCCAGAGCCTCTGTAATTGGCTCAACTTCACGTGAACGTAATAATTTACCGATCAGTTGCAATTGGCGACGACGGCCTTCACGTTTGATTTTTTGGGCAAGTTCAATGGCTTCAAGTAATTGAGTATCTAACGGGATGCGCTCTAACTCACTTTTACTTAAATCTACGAGCTCAGCCCCTAACTTTTTGAGGATCTCAGCATCGCGTTTAATTTCGCTTTTACTGACCCAAATGATTTCCTCGTCTTCTTCGTCTTGCGGCGCTGGGATATCATCCAGCCAGTCATCAGGCTGTTTGGCCATATCGATTTTCCTTTTTACCGAACACAGTGGTTTAATTACGCGTAATTAATATGATTTACTGTGTTGTGAGTGTTAACATTCATCTATTATATATTGTAACTGGGAAAACCCCTCTATGACTACCTAGCATTTGCTTGTTAGGGCAGAAAATCACGTTTCCCCCACATTATTGATTGGACTAAAGCATGAGTGTAACTGAACAAGTCACCGAACAACGCAAAAAACTCGAAGAAGCCGTCGCACACGCATTAGAATTTGCTAAAACACGTTGTGATGCTGCGGAAGTCGCAGTAAACAAAAGCACAGGGATTAGTGTGAGTACCCACCAAGGGGAAGTCGAAAATGTTGAGTTTAACAGTGATGGAGCGCTAGGGATCACCGTTTATCATCAACAACGTAAAGGCAGTGCGTCTTCAACAGATTTAAGTCCTGAAGCCATTGAACGGACTGTTCAGGCGGCAATTGATATTGCTAACTACACCTCAGAAGACCCGTGTGCAGGGCCAGCAGACAAATCTTTGCTGGCTTTTGAAGCTCCAGACCTCAACCTGTTCCAAGCGAGCGAGCTCTCTCCCGAAGAAGCGATCCGCTTAGCGTCGATTGCGGAAATGTCAGCATTAAATGCAGACTCACGCATTGTAAATACGGAAGGTGGAAGTTTTAACGGCCACTATGGGGTTCGCGTATTTGGTAACTCCCATGGCATGTTGCAAAGCTACTGTTCTAGCCGTTATTCAATGTCGAGCTGTGTGATTGCTGAGCAAAATGGTGAAATGGAGCGTGATTACGCTTATACGATTGGCCGTAGCTTAGGGGCATTACAGTCGCCTGAGTGGGTTGGGCAGGAGTGTGCTCGCCGTACTTTATCTCGTTTATCGCCACGTAAATTACCGACAATGAAAGCCCCTGTTATTTTTGCAGCAGAAGTGGCAACTGGTCTATTTGGTCATTTAGTCGGCGCTATTAGCGGTAGCAGTATTTATCGTAAATCCTCTTTTTTATTGGATAGCTTAGGAAAGCAAATTTTACCAAGCTGGCTAACTATCAATGAGCAACCTCATTTAATGGGTGGGTTGGCGTCATCCCCTTTTGATAGCGAAGGCGTTCGTACCTGTGAACGCAATATTGTTGAAAATGGTGTTTTGCAAACGTGGTTGATGACCAGCTATTCCGCAAGAAAGTTAGGTCTGCAAAGTACGGGTCACGCGGGTGGCATCCATAACTGGCGTATTGCAGGGCAAGGCCTTTCTTTCGATGCATTGCTGAAACAAATGGGAACAGGGCTAATCGTTACTGAATTAATGGGCCAAGGGGTTAGTGGTATTACGGGGGATTACTCTCGTGGGGCTTCAGGTTTTTGGGTCGAAAACGGTGAAATTCAATACCCTGTGAGTGAAATTACCATTGCTGGGAACCTAAAAGATATGTGGGCGAATATGGTCACTATCGCTGATGATATTGAAACTCGTAGCAATATTCAGTGTGGTTCGGTATTGATCCCTGAAATGAGTATTGCGGGAGAATAGTTTTCTACTTTGCTCATTTTAAAGCAACAAAAAAGGCACTCAATTGAGTGCCTGAATATGTTAGAGGACTTACCAGAGTTTTTTAAATAAAACTTTTTTCGCTAAGCCTTCCTTAATTCAGCCGTTGTCGAGATTAACGGTGAAACTCACCAGCCGCTTCTGGCTGATAAACAATTTCAAGTACGCGAACACGTGTTTGAACGCCGTTTGGCAGTTCCCAGCTGATTTCATCGTTGACATGCAAGCCTAATAAGGCCGCACCAATCGGTGCCATAACAGACAGCTGCTCTGCGCTATCTTTCAGTGACGCCGGGTAAACTAAGGTACGTGTGCGCTCTTCGTTGCTGATTAAATCCAAAAAGCGAACGGTACTGTTCATCGTGACCACATCAGCAGGCATTTCTTGTGGGGTCAGAATATCCGCACGGTCAAGTTCATCATTGAGCGCATCGGCAACCGGTGTGCCCGCATAAGCCGGCTGTTCCATCAGTGCATCTAAACGTTCAGCATCTAAATCATTGATAATAATTGTTGGCTTTGTCATACCACACTCCAATAGAGACATACAAAGCAAACACCCCCCACCCATAAGGTAGGGGGTGTCGCTAGAAATAAGTTTGTTTAAAATATTAGGCGCTATACGCTTTAAAGGGAAGAGATCATGATCACGATCTCTAAGCCTACCTTTGTAAAAAATACAGATTGATATTTTTATCGTTAGGTTTGAATTGACTACTCTTCGTCAAACCCACTTTCGAACAGGTTAATAATTGCGGATAATGCCTGATTTTCATCTGGGCCGCTAACCTCAATATCAATATTACTGCCTTGTTCTGAGTCTAACATCAACATCGCAATAACGCTATCGGCCTCAGCCTCAATTTGATTATTATTACGCAAAATAACTCTTGAGTTAAATTGTTTAACTAAATCATAGAGTAACATAGCAGGCCTTGCATGCATTCCAAGCCGATTTTTGAGCGTTATTGTGGCTTTTACGGTCATTGCTGTTACTTGCGTTTTTCCAACGTTCTGTGGCGTGACTGCACATTTTTACCACGAGAGCGGAAATAGTCGGCAAGTTGTTCAGCGACATACACTGAACGGTGCTTACCCCCGGTACAGCCAATTGCGACAGTCAAGTAGCTACGGTTATTGGTTTCTAACATCGGTAACCATAATTCTAAATAGCTACGGGTTTGGTAAATGAAGTTATGGACTTCAGTATGCCTATCTAAGAATGCAGCCACGGGTCTATCAAGGCCTGTCATTGGACGCAATTTCGGATCCCAGTGCGGATTGGGCAAAAAGCGCACATCGAATACATAATCCGCATCAATAGGAATACCATGTTTGAAGCCAAAAGATTCAAACACCATTGTCAGTTCACGCTCACGTTTGCCCATCAAACGTGTTCTTAGCATCTCAGCTAATTCATGAACGGACATTTCAGAAGTATCGATAACTAAATCAGCCCGAGAGCGTAAAGGCTCAAGTAGCTCATTTTCTTCATCTATTGCGCTTTCAAGTGAAAGATTTTTACTTGAAAGCGGGTGTAGTCGACGAGTATCACTGTAACGGCGAATAAGCGTGTTACGATCGGCATCTAGAAACAATAATTGAGGAGAGAAGGTTGAAGGTAATTTATCAATCGCTTCTTCGAAAATCTCTGGATTGTCGGGCATATTACGCACGTCGATGCTTACCGCTGCTGAAATATTACGATCAGCCAGTGAATTCGCTAACTCCGGTAGTAATACAACCGGTAGGTTATCTACGCAATAGAAACCCATATCTTCCAGCGCACGTAAGGCAACGGATTTCCCCGAACCGGAACGGCCGCTGACTATCATCAGCACCATGAGCTTGCTCCCTTTTGTTTCCTAATAATGTGCTTCTTGAAAAGCAGTATTTGCCAAATAATATTACTTAGAAACCATAACAATATCATTTGCATATGGCAAGATACATAATTTATCACTTACTCTGTAATTATGCGGTATAGCTCTTCATCACTTTGTGCACTGCGTAGGCGTTTACAGAGCGTTTTATCGGCTAATTTTTTGGCGATAAGCGACAATGTATGCAAGTGCGTTTTACATTGGTCTGATGGCACAAGTAACGCGAACAACAAGTCAACAGGCTGATTATCAATTGCATCAAACGCAATCGGCTCCTCTAAATGCAAAAAGACACCGACAGCACGGCTACTTTCACCTTCGTTCAGCTTTCCATGAGGAATGGCAATACCACCACCAATACCTGTTGTGCCAACTTTTTCTCTGGTTAATAACGCTTCAAATACCGTATTTTCAGGTAATTCCAATTCAACGGCAGCCAGCTCACTAATAATTTCTAAAGCTCTTTTTTTACTGGTGCACACAATATTATTACGTGTACAGGCTGATGATAAAACAACGTTTAACTGGATTTCTATATCACTATTCATTTTATTGTTCACTTAGGACTACAAAACCAGATGGTGTATCCCACCATCTGGTTTGAAACATTACCCGGCTCATTAATAAGCCGTATCAATGTATTAATGTTGTCTCAGTTTTTCTTTATGTTTGGTTAATTGGCGCGACAGTTTGTCTACGAGTATATCTATAGCGGCGTACATATCGTTTTCTTCCGCTGATGCGTGGAGATCCGCTCCATTGACTTGCACGGTTGCTTCCGCAATTTGCTGAACTTTTTCAACTTTCAAGACAACTTGGATATTATTAATACGATCAAATAATTGTTCCAATTTTTTGAGTTTTTTCTCAACAGTCTCGCGCAATGCAGGAGTAACTTCAATATTGTGTCCAGTAATCTGAAATTCCATACAATCTTCCTTATTTTATCAATTAAACCAGTTGTTTACGCTGGTTAGAGGGCGGAATGGATAACGATTCTCGATACTTAGCAACAGTTCTGCGAGCGACTTGAATGCCTTGTTCAGCCAGCATACTCGTCAATTTACTGTCACTCAATGGTTTTGCTGGGTTTTCAGCAGCAACCAGTTTTTTCACCAATGCTCGAATTGCGGTTGAGGAGGCTTCGCCACCTGTGTCCGTATTAACATGGCTGGAGAAAAAATATTTCAACTCAAAAATGCCTCGTGGGCTATGGAGAAACTTTTGAGTTGTCACTCGTGAGATAGTTGATTCATGCATGTCCACTTGATAGGCGATATCGGCCAGTATCATCGGTTTCATGTACTCCTCTCCCAGCTCAAAGAATTCTTGTTGCTGTTCTACAATACAAGTCGCGACTTTTAATAGTGTCTCGTGGCGGCTCTCAAGGCTTTTAATCAACCATTTTGCATCTTGCAGATGACTACGAATATATTGGGAGTCATCTTCACTCGCTGAATTATTCAGCATCGAAGCATAATGGTTATTAATGCTTAGCTTAGGGATGCTATCTGTATTTAACTCAACTTGCCAGTGCCCTGCGATTTTTTTCACTAAAACATCAGGAATGACGTATTCCGATTCCCCGGTATTGATAGATTGGCCAGGTTTTGGATTCAACGTTAAAATCAGGTCTATCGCGGTTTTGAGCGCATCTTCTTTTAAGCGAGTTAATTTACCTAACTGGCGAAAATCACGGTTAGCCAGTAAATCAATATGGTTACTAATAATGAGCTTCGCATCTTGTAGCCCATCAGTTTCTTTAGGGTAGAGTGACAATTGAATTAATAAACACTCTTTTAAGTCTTGTGCTGCAACACCCAGTGGGTCGAAATGCTGAATACGTTTGAGGACAGCAATGACTTCCTCAATACTAATCTCTGGGTTATCAATCCCTTCATGTATATCAGAAACTGCTGTTGTCAGGTAACCAGAATCATCTATTGAATCAATAATAGCGGTGGCTATTGCCCTGTCCGTATCAGTAAAAGGGGTCAGTTCAGCTTGCCACGTCAGGTAATCTTGCAATGTTTGCGTTGTTTCACCTTGGTAAACAGGGAGTTCATCAAAATTATAATCATTACTGGTCCCTGACGGTGTTCCTGCCGTATATATTTCATCCCAATTAGTATCTAAAGGGAGTTCATCTGGCATATCATGGTTTTCGAGCGCGTCTTTGGTATCGAGCTCACTGGTATCGGAATTTTCATTTAGGGAGTCAATAGATTCAGACTCGGAATTTAACTCTTCTTGTTCAAGAAGTGGGTTGGTTTCCAAGGCGAGTTGAATTTCTTGCTGAAGCTCAAGTGTAGACAGCTGCAACAAGCGAATGGCTTGCTGCAATTGAGGGGTCATTGCAAGTTGTTGACTGACTCTAAGCTGCAAGCTTTGCTTCATGAATCTGTTTTATTCTCCCTAAAAAATGACGATACGCTAATTTATAACCGGAAACCTTCACCCAAGTATACACGTTTCACTTGTTCGTTCTCTAAGATCATGGTTGGTGACCCATGAGCAATTAAGTGTCCTTGGCTGACAATATAGGCTCTTTCACATACATCTAAGGTTTCACGCACGTTATGGTCGGTGATTAATACTCCGAGGCCGTAATCCCTTAAGTGCTGAATGATTTTTTTGATATCTAAGACGGAAATAGGGTCAACACCCGCAAAAGGTTCGTCTAATAAAATAAATTTTGGGTTAGCTGCAAGTGCTCGAGCAATTTCAACACGGCGGCGTTCCCCACCGGATAGCGATTGCCCCATGCTGTCCCGAAGATGGGTAATACTAAATTCTTCCATCAGCTCTTCAGCACGCTCTTTACGTTGCTGAGAATTCAAATCTTCGCGAATTTCTAACACAGCCATTAGGTTATCATAAACACTGAGGCGACGGAAAATGGAGGCTTCTTGAGGAAGATAGCCAATTCCACGGCGTGCACGTTCATGCAACGGTAGAAGGCTGATATCTTCACCATCAATCATAATTTTGCCAGCATCCCGCTGAACAATACCCACAACCATATAAAAGGTCGTTGTTTTACCGGCCCCGTTTGGTCCCAACAAGCCAACGATTTCACCTGATTTAACTTCCAGGCTGACATCTTCAACGACTTTACGTTTTTTATAGGCTTTAGCTAGATTCTCAGCGGTTAGTGTCGCCATAACAGTTATTTACTCTTACTTTCTGATGAATTTTTATTCGCTGCAGGGCCTTTTTCTTGCAATTGGGCTGGCAGTATTACGGTAGTGACGCGTTTGCCTTTATCACTAAATGCTTCCATTTGTTGCGTTGGCACAATATAGGTAATTTTGTCACCCTGAATATTGCTGTCTAATTGCTCAAGATAAGCATTGCCTGTTAATGTGACGAGTTGTTTATCAACCTCATAACGGGCTTTACTGGCATGGCCTTTAATTGGCTTGCCATCATCCTGCAACTGGTAAAAGGTAACTGGGGTCCCGAAGGCCTCAATCACAATTTTATCTGAGTCACTACTTGGGCGTGTAACAACCACTTTATTGGCTCTGATATCAATAGAGCCTTGTTTAATAACAACATCATCTGTAAAAGTGGTGACGTTTTTTTCTAAATCAAGAGATTGTTTGACCGAATTAATCGTCATTGGCTGCTGCGTATCACTTTTTAATGCCATCGCAGGTAGGCTAAGAGCCAAAATTGCACTGGCAACAGCTCCTTGAATAAAACGTTTCTTAGTTACTTGATTCATTTTAATGCTCTTCTGGTTGTAACACATAATGAGTTTTTACATCTTCGATTAATTCAGCCGTTCTTGTACGAAGGTTTCCCTTCATTTTCATACCAGTAGAATTGAGACCTTGTCCAACAATGGTCACTTTATCATCAGATGAAACGTCTTGTGTTGTCAAATTGACAACTGCACTCTCAGTTGTAATTCGTTGGATCTGCGAGTCTTTAGTTAAGCTATCAACTTGAACATCGCTATATAAATAGAGAATTCTATCGTTCGTTAACCTTGCTTTGAAAGCCTTAACTGTCCAGGTAGGCTCACCGGCTTCGTTATAAGTGGTTAGAACAGGTTTCGAAAACCACGTGATTTTCCCTTCAGTGTAGTTATCTATTTTATCTGAAACGAGTTTATACGCTAAATTACCCGTTGGATTATAGACAAAAGTCACTGAATCATCAGTTTGATAATTAGGTTGCCCATCATTAATTACTTTATCCTCTGCGCTGTCGGAATCATTACCCGCTAAATTCCAACCGATAAGTCCTAATACCACTAAGGATAAAATAATAATTAACCACTTCTTCGCATTGCTCATGAATTCAATCTATTCGTTATATTGATAAACCTTTTGCTTCTTCTAGTTTGTCTTGAGAAAGCAAAATAAGGTCACAAAGTTCGCGGACTGCACCTTTTCCCCCGCCAATACGAGTCACGTAATCCGCTTTCGGTAATAGCAAAGGGTGGGCATCAGCGACGGCGACGGATAAGCCTACTTTAGCCATAACAGGCCAGTCAATCAGGTCGTCCCCAATATAAGCTATTTCTTCATCTGATAATTGTAGTGTATCTAACAGTTCGTGATACGCCAAAAGCTTATCGCTTTGGCCTTGGTAAAGATATGTAATGCCTAATGTTTGGGCTCTATCTTCAAGAAGCTTCGCTTTTCTTCCTGTAATGATGGCGACTTCAATACCGGACGTTAATAAGCAACGTATCCCATAGCCGTCACGGACATTAAAGGCCTTGAGTTCTTCGCCATTATTTCCCATATAGACCAAGCCATCGGACATGACACCATCAACATCGCAGATCAGTAATTTGATTTTTTCTGCTTTGATTAAAACAGTATCGGCAACAGGGCCATAGCAGGTTTCCAAAAAGGTAGACGTCATGGTATTTCCTTCTGTTATACAACACCTGCTTGTAGCAGATCGTGCATATGTAGCACACCAACTAATTTGTTATCATTTGCGACTAATAATGAAGTCACGTGTCGAGACTGCATTAAATTGAGCGCTTCAACCGCTAACATGGTCGGCGATACCCGAATTCCACCGGGGGTCATTAAATCAGCAATTTTAGCGTTATTCAGGTCGATACCCATATCAAAAATACGGCGTAAATCCCCATCAGTGAAAATACCTTCAATATTCATGTCATCATCACAAATGACTGTCATACCCAGTTTTTTGCGGGTAATTTCCACTAAAGCCTCACGTAAAGACGCGCTTTTAGGAATATGGGGGATATCATCACCCGTATTCATTAAATCACGAACGAGGAGTAAAAGTTTGCGCCCAAGTGCGCCACCCGGATGCGAAAGCGCAAAATCATTAGCCGTGAAACCGCGCGCAGTTAATAAGGCAATCGCTAATGCATCTCCCATCACGAGTGTTGCTGTTGTACTCGTGGTAGGTGCAAGCCCTAAAGGGCAGGCTTCTTGAGGCACTTTGATGCACAAATGCACATCTGCATATTTTCCCATATTACTTTCAGGGTTGTTAGTCATACAGATTAAAGGCACTTTAATTCTTTTTAAAACAGGGAGTAAAGCTAAAATTTCCCCTGACTCCCCAGAATTTGAAATGGCTAACACAACATCTTTATGCGTAATCATCCCAAGGTCGCCGTGGCTAGCTTCCCCTGGATGAACAAAAAATGACGGCGTACCTGTGCTCGCTAGTGTGGCAGCAATTTTACGCCCAATATGCCCCGATTTCCCCATTCCCATTACGACGACTTTGCCTTCACAGTTAAAAATAAGCTGGCAAGCGCGGTCAAAATCAGTATTGATATATTGTTCTAGGTTTTTTAAACCTTCATGTTCGATATGGAGAACTTCTTTACCTACTTTCTGAAAATCGAAGTTTGACATTTCTAGTTCCATGCGTAGCTTTTAAGTTAATCGGATTAGCGAAATCAAATTGTATAACGAATACTTGGTATCAGTAAGTATTTTGTCAGTTAAGCACTTTTTAATGTTAGTTTTAGACTTAATAAGTATTTTTTGGCACTTCGATGTAGAATTTAATACGTATAAGATGGTTTTATTAGCATCTTGAACCAAAAAAAGATAGGCAAATTCGCGTATCCTCAGTTAGGTAAATCATAGCATTCTAAGAGCTATCTGCTGTTAATAGCGAAAGCTTTTGCTGACTATAAAGAAATTATATTGTTTTTTCTCTGTTTCCTTTAGGTAAAAACAAAGTTGTAATACTAAAAGTCATATTTTCGACGCTATAATACTATAAATTCTATTTTGTTGTGATATTTGACGATTTTCAGTTTATCTTTCGGTAACATCTGAACGGATAAAAATATTTACGCGTGGTGTATAACGAGTTATTTAACAATGCAAGCACAGACAGACAACTTAATTGAAGTACGGAACATGTCATTTACTCGAGGAAATCGGAAAATATTTGAAAATATTAATCTGACCGTTCCTCGTGGGAAAATTACGGCAATTATGGGGCCGTCAGGGATCGGTAAAACCACATTACTGCGCTTGATTGGTGGGCAATTACGGCCAAATGAAGGTGAAATTTGGTTTGATGGTGACAATATTCCTGCACTGTCACGCTCAAAACTGTATCAGTCTCGTAAAAAGATGAGCATGCTGTTTCAGTCGGGGGCGTTATTCACAGACATGGACGTATTCAATAATGTGGCTTTCCCGTTGCGTGAGCATACTAACCTGCCTGAATCGCTGATCCATACTACAGTGATGATGAAATTAGAGGCGGTTGGCTTGCGAGGAGCCGCAAAATTAATGCCATCTGAGTTATCGGGAGGTATGGCTAGGCGGGCAGCTTTAGCGCGTGCTATCGCTCTAGATCCTGATTTAATCATGTTTGATGAGCCTTTTGTTGGTCAAGATCCGATTACTATGGGTGTTTTGGTTAAATTGATTGATGAGCTTAATCAAGCATTGGGTGTCACCTGTGTCGTGGTTTCCCATGATGTTCCAGAGGTATTGAGCATTGCAGATAATGCTTATATTGTTGCGCAGCAGCATGTCATTGCTCAGGGAACGGGTGAAGAATTGCGTGAAAACCAAGACCCTCGTGTGCGACAATTCCTTGATGGTATTGCGGATGGGCCTGTTCCATTTCGTTTTCCCGCCAATGATTATCTAGCTGATTTATTAGGGTAAATAAAATGATAATAAAGGCGATTGCAGCCTTCGGACGCCGATGGATTGACATATTTTCCGCGTTTGGTCGAGCAGGCTACATGCTGTTTCGCGCCTTACTTGGCAAACCAGAGTTTCGTAAACAATGGCCATTATTGATGAAGCAATTGTACGCCATTGGTGTGCAGTCATTGCTGATCGTTGCCGTCTCAGGGTTATTTATTGGGATGGTTTTAGGGTTACAAGGTTATTTGGTTCTCACGACGTTTAGTGCTGAAGCTAGCTTAGGTATGATGGTGGCGCTTTCACTATTGCGTGAACTAGGCCCTGTTGTGACTGCCTTGTTGTTTGCCGGACGAGCGGGTTCAGCGTTAACAGCTGAAATTGGCTTAATGAAAGCGACTGAACAGATTTCTAGCCTTGAAATGATGGCAGTTGACCCTCTTAGGCGTGTCATCGCCCCACGTTTTTGGGCTGGTTTTATTAGTATGCCATTGTTATCTCTAATTTTTGTTGCTGTCGGTATTTTAGGTGGTGCATTAGTTGGGGTTGACTGGAAGGGGATTGATGAAGGCTTTTTTTGGGCTTCAATGCAATCTTCCATTGATTGGCGGCTAGATTTAGTCAACTGTGTGATCAAAAGCTTAGTCTTTGCCATCACGGTTACTTGGATCGCATTATTTAATGGCTATGATGCCATCCCAACTTCGGAGGGGATAAGCCAAGCTACAACAAGAACAGTTGTACATGCGTCATTGTCTGTTTTAGGACTGGATTTCGTACTTACCGCACTGATGTTTGGGAACTAAGTCATGCAAAGTAAAAAAAGTGAAATATGGGTTGGTTGTTTTATGTTGCTGGCGATTGCCGCAATTATCTTTTTATGTTTAAAAGTCGCTGATTTAAAATCGATAGGAAGCCAATCCACCTATCAAATATCAGCATCTTTTGAAAATATTGGTGGCTTAAAAGAAGGCTCTCCAATCAAAGTGGGCGGTGTGGTGATTGGTCGAGTTGCCAGTATCACATTAGATAAAAAAAATTATGTTCCTGAAGTGAAAATTGATTTATTGAGTGAATACG
Organism: Providencia sp. PROV205; assembly: GCF_028479505.1. Taxonomy (NCBI): domain Bacteria; kingdom Pseudomonadati; phylum Pseudomonadota; class Gammaproteobacteria; order Enterobacterales; family Morganellaceae; genus Providencia; species Providencia sp. PROV205. The sequence continues at coordinate 70,435 of NZ_JAMPNU010000002.1, forward strand.
ACAATATTCCTGATTCGAGCTCACTTTCAATTCGCACATCAGGTTTGTTGGGTGAACAGTATATTGCAATGAATATCGGCCCAGATGATGAAGAATTAGGTATCGCAATCTTAAAAAATGGCGGGCGCCTTGAAGATACGAAGCCAGCTATGGTATTAGAAGACTTAATTGGCCAGTTTTTATATAAAAGTGGTGATAGCCAAGGTGCAGAGCCAGAGTCAACTGCACAGTAATTTGATGCTCCCTTTGAAGAATAAAGGAATGAATTATGTTTAAACGTTTAATGATGGTTGCTATGTTGGCAATTGCGCCATTTGCCATGGCAGTAGACCAAACCAACCCTTATAAATTAATGGATGAAGCGGCGGCGAAAACGTTTAACCGCTTGAAATCAGAGCAACCAAAAATTAAGCAAGACCCCGAGTATCTCAGAACAATTGTTCGTGAGGAACTATTACCTTATGTACAAGTTAAATATGCAGGGGCTTTGGTGCTAGGAACCTATTATAAAGGGGCTACCCCTGCCCAGCGCGAGGCTTACTTCAACGCGTTTGAAGATTACCTTGAGCAAGTTTATGGCCAAGCATTGGCGATGTATCATGGCCAAACGTATCAAATTGCACCAGAGCAACCACTGGGTGATAAAAACATTGTGGCTATCCGTGTGACGATTATTGATACCAACGGTCGTCCTCCCGTACGTTTAGATTTCCAATGGCGAAAAAATAGCAAAACAGGTTATTGGCAAGCTTACGACATGATTGCAGAAGGCGTGAGCATGATTACGACTAAGCAAAATGAATGGGGTGATATTCTACGTAAGCAGGGTGTCGATGGCTTAACAAAACAGTTAGAAATCAGTGCAAAAGCGCCAATTACTTTAGAAGAGAAAAAGTAATATGAGTCAGTTGTTAGCATGGGAACTCAATGAAACAACACTGTATCTCACCGGGACATTAGACCGTGATTCGTTAATGTCGTTTTGGGATAAAAAAAACTCATCGCTGGAACAGGTTGAAAATATAGATGTTTCTGGTCTTAAGCACGTGGACTCAACAGGGTTAGCGATGCTGGTTCGCTTAAAAAGTGAACTCCAAGCTAAAAACCGTTCACTGAATATTATCGGTGTCAGTGATAACTTGAATACATTGATTGAACTATATGGGGTTCAAGCGATTATCCTCAATTAGGTTAAACATCCTAAATTGGGTCAAGTTATGTAAAAATAAGCGCCTCTATGTGCTTTTCGGCACGAGAGGCGTTTTCTTTGGTTTAAGTGTTGAGCCTAATCCTTTAGGATAGGGGATTAAGCTCTGAGTATTCTTATTGGGATGCTTCTGTACGCTATGCATGCAATTTGCACTATTTAGAGTAAAATTATAAATCACAAATAATTAATAAATTGAGTCATTATGGATACCAACGAAATTAAGCAAGTATTGATGGAAAAACTGTCTCTGAATGAGGCTATTGTTACTGGTGATGGTAGCCACTTTCAGGTTATTGCTGTCGGTGACATGTTTGACGGTATGAGCCGTGTTAAGCAACAGCAAGCAATTTATGCGCCTTTAATGGAGTATATTGCGGATAACCGCATCCATGCTCTGTCTATTAAAGCGTATACCCCTGCGCAATGGGAGCGCGATCGTAAACTTAGTGGTCTTTGATTTCAAAGCCTAAGCGAACAGACTGTAAAATTCGACATACGAGAATACTTGAATGGATAAGTTTTTAGTTAAAGGACCAACCCGCTTACAGGGTGAGGTCACTATATCTGGCGCAAAAAATGCGGCATTACCAATCCTGTTCGCTGCTCTATTGGCTGAAAAGCCAGTAGAAATACAGAATGTCCCTCATTTGAGGGACATTGACACAACGATTAAATTATTGAATCAACTAGGTACTAAAGTTAAACGCAATGGCTCAGTTTACGTCGATGCAAGCACTGTAACGACATACTGTGCGCCTTATGACCTCGTTAAAACCATGCGTGCATCCATCTGGGCTTTAGCGCCATTGGTCGCTCGTTTTGGCCACGGTGAAGTTTCTTTACCTGGAGGCTGTGCTATTGGTGCTCGCCCAGTTGATTTACATATTTCTGGTTTAGAGCAATTAGGCGCAAAAATTGTTTTAGAAGATGGTTATGTGAAAGCCACGGTTGATGGTCGCTTGAAAGGTGCTTGCATTGTGATGGATAAAGTCAGTGTGGGCGCGACAGTCTCTATTATGACGGCTGCGACCTTAGCTGAAGGCACCACAATCATCGAAAATGCGGCACGTGAACCTGAAATTGAAGATACAGCCAACTTCTTAAATACTCTTGGCGCAAAAATCACAGGCGCAGGTACTGACCGTATTGTTATAGAAGGTGTTGAACGTTTAGGTGGGGGTGTCTATAAAGTACTGCCTGACCGTATTGAAACAGGAACATTTTTAATTGCTGCAGCGGTTTCACGTGGCAAAGTCATCTGCCGTAATGCACGTCCAGATACACTCGATGCAGTGTTAGCTAAACTACGTGAAGCAGGGGCTAAAATTGAAATCGGTGATGACTGGATTAGCTTAGATATGGAAGGCAAGCGTCCAAAAGCGGTGACATTACGTACAGCACCACACCCTGGGTTCCCAACTGATATGCAAGCACAGTTTAGTTTACTCAATCTTGTTGCTGATGGGGCGGGGATGATCACTGAAACCATTTTTGAGAATCGTTTCATGCATATCCCTGAGCTAATTCGCATGGGTGCTCACGCTGAGATTGAAAGCAATACTGTGTTATGTCACGGTGTTGAAAAATTAACCAGCGCACAGGTAATGGCAACAGATTTACGCGCTTCTGCGAGTTTAGTTATTGCTGGCTGTATTGCTGAAGGGACAACAACAGTTGACCGTATTTATCATATTGACCGTGGTTATGAGCATATCGAAGATAAACTACGTGGCTTAGGTGCTGATATTCAGCGCGTGCATTCAGATGATTAATGCTTTGAAAAGGTGAATGAAGTGTTGGCTTCATTCATCTATTTGATAAATCAAAAAAGGTTGTTCGATATCGAACAACCTTTTTTACGAAAGACCGTTTTAAAATGATTATCCTGCCTGTTCATCAGGAATTTCTTCGATAATCACATCAATATTTTTAATTTCGCCATCTCGTAAAATCTGTACTGCGGTTTTGCTTCCAGGGCGGATTTCTGCAACTAAGTCCATGGTTTCTGCGGCTGAAATAGCCGGTTTGCCATCAACGGATAAAATGATGTCTCCTTGCAATATCCCCGCTTTGGCTGCGGGCCCGTTTGGGGCAACCTGGAAAACCCGTAACCCTTGTATTTGGTTAATATTATTGTTATTTGACCTAATTTGAGGCAGTTCGCGTGCTGTAATACCAATATAACCACGGATAACTCGACCATCACGAATTAGTTTATCCATGATTTTAGTCGCAAGGGCAGTAGGAATGGCAAAGCTTAAACCTTCAGAGCTAATGCCCTGGCCAGCAGTGAAAGAAAGCGTGTTGATTCCGACTAACTCACCTTCGGTATTAATTAATGCCCCGCCAGAGTTACCCGAGTTGATTGAGGCATCTGTTTGCAGGAAATTTTGCCGGCGAGTAGAGCTTAGCCCTACGCGACCTGTTGCACTGATAATCCCCTGAGTAACAGTTTGACCTATATTGTAAGGGTTACCGATTGCAAGTACGACATCACCAACATGAGTGACTCGTTGTGTATTAATTGGAATAACAGGTAGGTTATCAGCGTCAATTTTCAGTACGGCGAGATCAGTTAATGGATCAGAACCAACCAATAGGGCATCAAAAATAGCACCATCTTGTAAAGCCACTAAGATTTGGTCTGGGTTATCAACGACATGTTTATTCGTGATAATGTAGCCATTTTGGCTCATGATCACACCTGAACCGAGAGACTTTAATTCACGTCCTGACTGGGAGAAGCTTCCTTTTGAACTGCTGTAAACATAGACCACTGCAGGTGCAGCACGACGTACAGCTTTGTTATAACTGACGGGTTCACTGCTTGTTTTACCATATAGTAAATCGGCTAAACCTTGAGGGCGCAAAGAAGGAACCGCAACGATAATAATCAATGCAGTCAACAGGCCAAGCATGACAGATAAAGTTAGCTTCTTCACCATAGGATATAGAATATTTAGTTATTGCTTAAACATGTTCTGAGCATAACACAAAAAAAAGGGTACAGCAGAGTGATACTGTACCCGTTTATTGATTTTCAGAGGTTTTTTGATGAATTAATTTTTCATCAGTAAATATAAGGTTTCACCATCACGTAATACTTTCATTGCTAACACCGGAGGTTTAGCGTCGATAATCTTACGGAATTGCTCAATAGTCTCAACACGAGCGTCATTGACACCAAAGATTAAATCACCTTTTACGAGGCCAATGGCTGCGGCTGGCGATTTTGGCGCCACGCTGTCAACTTGTACACCTTTAGTGTTGCTAACGGTTGCATTAGAAATTGTTGCACCTAATAACGATTCACTCAGTTTTTCTGCTTTTGTTGCTGAGCCTTCGTCGTTCTCAAGAACCACTTTGACTTCCATCGGTTTGCCTGAGCGAATTAAACCAATAGTGATCTCTTTACCAATTTGGCTAGTACCGATTTTAGCTCTTAACTCAGCAAAGCTATTAATGCGTTTACCATCAACAGAGACTAAAACGTCACCGGATTTAATACCTGCTTTAGCAGCCGATGATTTAGGTAAAACTTCACTTACGAAAGCACCACGCTGTGCATCAATATTAAATGCTTTAGCGATATCGGAGTTCATCTCAGTACCTTTGATACCTAAGATCCCGCGTTTTACTTCACCATGCTTAATTAACTGCTCGCTAAGGTTTTTAGCCATATTACTTGGGATCGCAAAACCGATACCGATATTACCGCCACCTGGTGCCAAAATAGCGGTATTAATACCGATTAATTCACCATTTAAGTTAACGAGTGCACCACCAGAGTTACCACGGTTAATGGAAGCATCGGTTTGGATAAAGTTTTCTAACCCTTCAAGGTTTAAGCCACTACGCCCCAGCGCAGAGATAATCCCTGATGTAGCTGTTTGGCCTAGGCCAAATGGGTTACCAACCGCAACAGCGAAGTCACCAACACGTAATTTGTCGGAGTCTGCAATACTAACCGCAGTTAAGTTTTTGATATCTTTTGCATTGCTTATTTTCAATAACGCGATATCAGTTTGTGGGTCTTTGCCAATTAAGTTAACCGCAATCTCACGGCCATCATTTAATTGAATTTGAATTTTGTCAGCACCATCAATTACATGATTGTTAGTTAAAATATAACCTTGCTGGGCGTCAATAATGACACCAGAGCCCAAACCTTCAAATGGACGCACGCTTTGTTGTTGCTGTGGTATATTTGGGCCAAAAAAGAATTTAAGCTCTTCTGGAATTTGTTGGTTCTGTACGCGAGTACCAGACACATGAATATTCACTACAGCAGGCAATACTTTTTCAAGCATAGGGGCCAAGCTAGGCATGTTCTGGCTTTGTGCTGTAGCCGGTAAAGTGGCGGGTAATGCTGCACTGCTAACAGCAGGAATAGCCGCTAAAGATAACCCTAAACTCATTGCTACTGCGGTAAGAAAAAAGTTTTTTCTTTTCATAATTCAGTCGATTCTCTCAAGAATAAATTATTAACTCACTGTGAATGCAATTTTAGAAGAAACACAATGCGTTGATATAATATTGGTTGGTATCAGATTCAATTTTACTGATGACTATGACTACCGATTATGCGCAAAAGTTCCCATGACGGGTAGCGAATATCTACTCTTTTACATCTATTTACATGTGCTTTAAGTGAAACTTTAACTTCTATACACTATATAAATGAATTGTTAAATTATATTTGGATGGAAATCTTGTTCAGAATTATTAAATAAAAATTTAATAATGGAAGACATACGGAAAGTGACTAAATTTAGTGCGTTTTATAGAAAATCACCAGTAAGTGGTGCTTACTGGTGATAAAAGATAAAAATTTACTTTTCTTTCTCTTCGATAGGACGGAAAAGACCCGAAGCACCATCTGAGTAATCTCTTGGTGGCATTTTAACTGGCGCTTGGTCGTTATCCGCTTCAGATTCGGTTAAACGATAGTTAAATGGGTTGTCTTGTGCTGGCATATCAGGCATTAATTCAGATGAACTTTGTGCCATGTGTTGATATAGCTGACGGTAGTCACGCGCCATTTTATCCAATAATTCTGCGCTACGAGCAAAATGGCTAACAAGTTCTTTACGGTACTCTTCGAGTTCAGTACTTTTTTTGTCTAGCTCAGCTTGCGCTGTTTTTTGTTGGCGAAGCTTTGGGTTGCCATAGCGCACAACTAATGCACCGATGATAAAACCCACAATCAATCCGATTAATGCATACTCCCAGGTCATGCTGACTCCTTCATTACTTCAATGTTCACAGATTCAATGTTCGCAGAAATTAGTGTTGTTACCGTTACTATACCTTAAATAATTCAAGTTGCATGTAAGCGTCAAGTAAAGCACCTTAACATATTGTAATCTGACTAGTTAAGTGATGACAAAATCTACAAGCCTTGAAGTCGACAGGTTAAATTAGCCAACAACTTATTAAGAGTGGAATCTTAAATCGAATTTCCTTACTCTATAGCGGCTCGTTAACCGAAAGTTAAATGATAACTGAATCTGGTTATAATAAAGGCAGTGTATATCAAATAACGGTAAAAAAACCGAAAAATTTTTAAGGATTATTCAGTTAATGTCGCCGATGACCCCTACAATGCGTTATCAACAAGCGCTTGCTGATGGTAACTATCAGCCAGATGACGTCCAAAGGCTCGCTGTGGAACGCTTGGATAAAATATATCAGCAGCTTGTTAATGCAACTTCTTCCACTTTACAAGATAAGCCTTCAGGTTTAAAGCAACGCTTTAGTCGTCTTTTAGGTAAAACGTCAACAGCACCGATTATTCCGGTGCAAGGGCTCTATATGTGGGGCGGGGTAGGGCGTGGGAAAACATGGCTAATGGATATGTTTTACGAAAGTTTACCAGGTACTCGTAAACTTCGCTTACATTTTCATCGCTTCATGAAAAAAGTACAAGAAGATTTGATAGCATTACAAGGGCAAGAGAACCCGCTAGATATTATTGCGGATGAGTTTAAAAAACAAACAGATGTGTTGTGTTTTGATGAGTTTTTTGTGTCAGACATTACCGACGCTATGATCCTTGGCACTTTGCTTGAAGGGCTCTTTGCTCGAGGCATTACACTGGTCGCTACCTCAAATATCATCCCTGATAATCTCTATCGTAACGGTTTGCAGCGAGCGCGTTTCCTGCCTGCTATTGAGCAAATTAAAAAATACTGTGATGTGATGAATGTCGATGCAGGCATTGATTACCGCTTAAGGACTTTAACTCAAGCACATCTTTTTTTATCCCCGATTAATTCTCAAAACCGTCAGCATTTGGATGAGGTTTTCATTAAATTGGCAGGTAAGAAAGGAGAACAACATCCCGTCTTAGAGGTTAACCATCGTAAGATGCAAGCTATTCATGCAGCGGAAGGGGTGTTGGCCATCGAGTTTAAAGTGTTGTGTGAAGAGCCTCGTAGTCAAAATGATTATATTTACCTATCAAATTGCTACCACACCGTGTTGTTGTACAATGTGCCCGTGATGGGAACAACAGATGAAAACCCAGCACGTCGTTTTTTGGCATTAATTGATGAGTTTTACGAACGAAAAGTTAAATTGTTTATTAATGCGGAAGTGCCAATGGAATCGCTGTATCAAGGGAAACTTTTGGCTTTCGAGTACCAGCGTTGCTTGTCTCGATTACAAGAAATGCAAAGTGAAGAGTACTTGAAAATACCGCATTTAACTTAAGGTGAGTAATCAAACAGGGTTGTTAGCAAAAGTCACCTGGATTGCATAATTTAAGTACAAAGTGCGATGTTTATTCGAGCAAACGTAAAAAAAATGCATTTGGGGTCGATTTTTGTTTCTGACTTCTCTATAATCTTGCGACCCCACGTTACAGCGTTATTTTTTATTTCCCAAAAAATAACGCATAAATGCCAGTTAGGCTGCTCGAAGGGGTAGGTTTACTGGACAAAGAGTCGTGTGAACCTCAGAAAGCTTATGAACATGAGTGTTCACCAACGTGTAACTTCAATATTGGGTAAGTTTTAATGAAAACTTTTACAGCTAAACCAGAGACCGTAAAACGCGACTGGTACGTTGTTGATGCAGATGGCAAAACTTTAGGCCGTCTTGCAACTGAAATTGCTAGCCGTCTGCGCGGTAAGCATAAAGCGGAATACACTCCGCACGTGGATACTGGTGATTACATCATCGTTCTGAATGCAGAAAAAATTGCTGTTACCGGCAATAAACGCGAAGACAAAATCTACTATCGCCACACTGGCCATGTAGGTGGAATCAAGCAAGCAACTTTCGAAGAAATGATTGCTCGCAGTCCTGAGCGTGTGCTTGAAATCGCGGTTAAAGGCATGTTGCCAAAAGGACCTCTGGGTCGTGCAATGTACCGTAAACTGAAAGTTTACGCAGGTAATGAGCACAACCACGCGGCTCAACAACCGCAAGTTCTTGACATTTAATCGGGATTATAGCAATGGCTGAAAATCAATACTACGGCACTGGTCGCCGCAAAAGCTCATCTGCTCGTGTCTTTATTAAGCCGGGTAGCGGTAACATCACAATCAATCAACGTACACTGGAACAATACTTTGGTCGCGAAACTGCGCGCATGGTAGTTCGTCAGCCGTTAGAATTGGTTGAAATGTTGGAAAAATTGGATCTGTACATCACTGTTAAAGGTGGTGGTATTTCAGGTCAGGCAGGCGCAATCCGTCACGGTATTACACGTGCACTGATGGCTTATGATGAGACTCTTCGTTCTGATCTGCGTAAAGCTGGTTTCGTTACCCGTGATGCGCGTTCTGTTGAACGTAAAAAAGTGGGTCTGCGCAAAGCACGTCGTCGTCCACAGTTCTCCAAACGTTAATTTATTACCCTTTGGGTATAAAATTGATGAAAAAACCCGTCTTAATGACGGGTTTTTTATTGTCTATTGTTTTACTTATATTTTTATTATTAATGATAGAATAACTGCGTCTAATCATGATGCTTTATAAAAGAACGAATATATAGTTTAAAGAGAAAATAATAGTTTAGCCTAAAATTAAAAATAATTATTAGTTAACTGAATTGGCATATCTTTAATGAATACGACTCAAACCATGGAGTTAACTTTAGGGTTTTTATTCTTTATTTTTGATTTAATCTTTAATTAAATTCTAGTTTTCTTCCTGTTTTTTTCTTGTTATGAAATAAATCTATGATTTTTTCGATGTGCCGCCCCTAAGTTGTACAAAATCTGTTAGAATATGCCCCTGTTTTTTTATTTCACATTTCTCGCCTTTACTGTGCGGGAGGGTTGTGTTGACTTTCAATATGGATAAATGAAAGTTAAACACAGGGGATTTTAAAATGGGTAATGGGTAATTAAAAATTAATTACATTTCGTCCATTTTGTATTTTGGAGGTTTTAATGGCTGTCGCTCCTAATAAACGTTCGGTAATGACATTGTTCTCTGGCCCTACTGACATTTTTAGCCATCAGGTACGTATCGTGCTGGCTGAAAAAGGGGTAAGTGTTGAAATTGAACATGTCGAACCCGGTCATCTGCCTCAAGATCTGATCGATCTCAACCCATATCAGAGCGTTCCAACATTAGTTGACCGTGACCTGACTCTCTATGACCCACACATTATCATGGAATACCTTGATGAGCGTTTTCCTCATCCGCCATTAATGCCAGTTTACCCTGTTGCGCGTGGTACTAGCCGTCAATTGATGCACCGCATTCAAAATGATTGGTATTCATTAATGAGTAAAATAGAGAACGGCAGTGCGCAAGAAGCCGCAAATGCTCGTCGTCAGCTGTCTGAAGAGTTGATCGCTGTTTCTCCTGTTTTTGCTGAAATGGAATTCTTTATGAGTGAAGAATTCAGTCTCGTAGATTGCTATTTAGCACCATTATTATGGCGTTTACCTGTTCTTGGTATTGAATTGAACCCATCTAGCAGCAAATACTTGCAGTTATATATGCAACGTGTGTTTGCACGTGACGCATTCTTAGCATCGTTGACTGAATCTGAGCGCGAAATGCGTTTGTCTACAAGAGGCTAAAAGAATGATGGAAATGACAGCAATGTCACCACGTCGCCCTTATTTGTTACGTGCCCACTATGAGTGGTTGCTTGATAACGATATGACTCCGCATTTGGTGGTTGATGTCACCGTTCCTGCTGTTAACGTTCCTATGGAATTTGCCCGTGATGGGCAAATTGTGTTGAATGTTGCGCCAAGAGCTGTTGGTAATTTTGAAATAACCAATGATGAAGTGCGTTTTAATGCTCGTTTTGGTGGAATACCTCGCCAAGTTTATGTTCCTATGGCCGCAATTATGGCGGTATATGCACGTGAAAATGGGGCTGGAATGATGTTTGAGCCTGAAGCTGCTTATGATGCAGAGTTATCAGCAGGTTTTGAACACGTTGAAGAACCTGAAGACAACATTACTCTAGTTCATGAAGCTGAATCTGTGGATGAAAAGTCACATGAGCCATCAGGGGATGAACCACCACGACCACCAAAAGGTAGGCCTTCTTTAAGGGTTGTTAAATAACTCATTAGACGGGTTAGCAGCAAATTAAGAACAGGGGGGAAACCCTCTGTTTTTATATTCCCTCTATGTTCAAATAAATGGATAACTAAACCCCTAGAAATAACAAAATACCTTCAGCAGCATTACGCCCATCATCAATCGCAGTCACAACAAGATCTGAACCTCTTATTATATCTCCACCAGCAAACACTTTTTCATGGGAAGTTTGAAAAGGGATGGGACTATTACGGTTTGCTAAAATATGACCATACTTATCACGCTTGATTAACGCGTTATTCAACCAAACTTGGTCATGAGGTACAAATCCGTAAGCTACAATTACGGCATCGGCTTCGATAAAAAATGTTGAATCATCAATGAGTTCTAATTGATAGCGGCCATTTTCTAATTTGCCATTTTGTGTGCGAGTGGCGTAAACCCCTGTAAGCTGTTGTTGCTCATTAACGACAAACTGAGTGACTTGCAAATTAAAGTGGAACTGAGCGCCTTCATCTAATGCATTGACGACTTCTTTTCGTGAGGCTGGCAGACTTTGTTCATCTCTACGATAGAGACAACTAACTTGCTTCGCTCCTTGGCGAATAGCGCTACGAACACAATCCATCGCGGTATCTCCACCTCCTAATACGATAACGCTTTTTGAGTGTAAATTGATATAGGGCTCATCATTAGGAGTAGGAAGTTGCATTAAATGGCGCGTATTTGCGATTAGGTAGGGGAGTGATTCAAAAACGCCTTGAATCGGTTTTTTAGGCACGTTGCCTCGAATTGCTTGGTAAGTACCAGTACCAATAAAAATAGCGTCATAAGTGCAAAGAAGCTCATCTAGAGAGATATCTGTACCCACCTCGGTATTCAATTGAAACTGAATGCCCATTTCTGTAAATATTTCTCGTCTTTGGACCATTAATTTCTTTTCTAACTTAAATGAGGGAATGCCAAAAGTTAGTAATCCCCCTATCTCAGGGTGTTTATCAAAAACGACGACATTTACACCATTTCGAATAAGTACATCAGCGCAAGAAAGGCCTGCAGGGCCTGCACCAACAATGGCGACACATTTGTTTACAGAGCGAATAGGGGAAGAGGTTGGACGCCATCCCATCTCAAAGGCGGTATCATTAACATATCGTTCAATATGACCGATAGTGATAGAACCTGTTGTATCATGAAGTACACATGCTAATTCGCAGAGTTTTTCTTGTGGGCAAACGCGCCCACAGATCTCAGGTAAGCTATTGGTATGATGAGATAATTCAGCCGCTTCAATTATTTTTCCTTCAGCAGCAAGTTTGAGCCACTTTGATATTGGGTTATGTAACGGGCACTTCCATTCACAAAAAGGGCTACCACAAGAGAGGCAGCGGCTCGCTTGCTGTTGTACATCAACGGTATTATCGGACTCATAGATTTCAGTAAACGCTATTTTGCGGATTGCCAGCGCTTTTTTGAGCGGTTCGCGACGTTGGTGACCGAAAATATTCGAACTCATGGTATTCCTTACTGAATTTTGTCTGATTTTACTTGAGATAGCTTGGGCTTTTACTGTGATTTTAGCGGCCTTACCCAAGGAACAATAGTGCTATTATTTTGATTTTTATGTGATTATGATTAAAAGTTATCCGAAATGAACTTTTACTTTATCTAATAGAAAGAAAATACCTGATTGTTTTTTATCATTAATCGTAAAAAATGGCTATTGAATGAGCAGGATCGACATTTCGAGTGAATAATCATCCGAAACTGCCTTGTTTGATATATGATTCAAAGAGAATTTAACTAAGGGGTGGTTATGAAAGTACTTCGCGGCCTGGCGCAATACTATGTCGATTTAATGATGAAGCTCGGTCTAGTGCGTTTTTCTCTGTTACTTGCAGCTGCATTGGTTGTTCTCGCCATGATAATGCAAATGGCAGTGACAATTGTTTTAAGAGGGCATGTTGATAGCCTCGACATGGTGGGGTCAATTTTCTTTGGGTTAATCATTACTCCATTGGCCGTCTATTTTTTGTCGGTGGTGGTTGAGCAACTCGAAGAGTCTCGGCAGCGTTTATCGCGAATGGTTGATAAACTTGAAGTTATGCGAAAGCGTGATGCGGATTTAAACATTCAATTGCAGGGAAATATTGAACAACTTAACCTTGAGATTCTCGAACGAGAAAAGGCCGAGCGCGCTCACTTAGAGCTCCTTGAGCAATTAAAACAAGAAATGAAATACCGTGAGCAGACACAGATTGAACTTGAGCAGCAATCTGTATTACTTCGTTCATTCTTAGATGCTTCTCCTGACTTAGTCTATTACCGCAATGAAAATAATGAGTTTTCGGGATGTAACCGAGCAATGGAACTGTTGACTGGGAAAAGTGAAAAACACTTAGTTGGGTTAACGCCATTAGATATTTATGATGTTGAAATTGCCTCCAAGGTTATGGAAACCGATGAAAAAGTTTTTCGTCATAATGTTTCTCTCACTTATGAACAATGGCTGGTATATCCAGATGGCCGTAAAGCCTGTTTTGAGCTCCGTAAAGTGCCTTTTTATGACCGAGTTGGCAAACGACATGGCCTGATGGGCTTTGGGCGTGACATAACGGAGCGTAAACGCTATCAGGAAGCGTTAGAGAACGCGAGTAGGGAGAAAACCACCTTTATTTCTACAATCAGCCACGAGCTTCGTACACCTCTTAACGGCATTGTTGGTTTGAGTCGAATTTTATTAGACACCGATTTAACTTCGGAACAATCTAGCTATTTAAAAACTATTCATGTTAGTGCCGTCACTTTGGGTAATATATTCAATGATATTATTGAGATGGATAAAATTGAACGCCGTAAAGTTCAGTTAGATAACCAGCCAATCACATTATCTGAATTTGTGAATGACTTAGAGAATTTAAGTGGGTTATTGGTACAGCCAAAAGGGCTTAAATTTGTCATGGACGTTGCGCCTGCATTACCCAAAACGGTTTTAACCGATGGGACTCGTTTACGGCAAGTCCTATGGAATTTAATTGGTAATGCAGTTAAGTTCACGCAGAAAGGTGAAGTGAAGCTTAGTATTTGGCAAGAAGCTGAAAATAAATTGTTTTTTAGAGTTCAGGATAGCGGCATAGGCATACCGAAAGATGAGTTAGATAAAATCTTTGCAATGTATTATCAAGTAACAGATTCTGCTGGTGGTAAACCCGCTACGGGGACGGGGATTGGGCTTTCTGTATCTCGTCGCTTAGCACAAAATATGGGAGGCGATATACAAGTTGAAAGTGAAATAGGCCAAGGTTCCACTTTTACTTTATCCATTACAGCGCCAGTTGTTGAAAATAATGTTATTGAACAGCAAGATCCTGAAGACGATTACCCATTGCCAGCATTGCATATTCTACTCGTAGAAGATATTGAACTGAATATTGTTGTTGCTTGTTCTGTATTAGAAAATTTAGGCAACACGGTCGACGTGGCAATGAATGGTAAAGATGCCCTCGAGATGTTTGCCCCTGGGGAATATGACTTAGTTTTATTGGATATTCAATTACCTGATATGACAGGCTTAGATATCTCAAGGCAACTAAAACAGCAGTATGATAAGCAAGACCTGCCACCATTAATTGCATTAACTGCAAATGTTCTCAAAGATAAGAAAGAATACTTTGATGCAGGTATGGATGGCGTATTGAGTAAACCATTATCAGTTCCTGCATTGACCCAAGTTATTGAGCAATTTTGGGGTGAGCAATCTGTTCAACCTGAAGAAGCATCGAATGACCGTGAGGCTTCAAGTGTTGATGAGTCAATATTAGATTGCGATATGCTAGAGCAGTATATTGAATTAGTTGGCCCTAAGCTTATTTATGATGGGCTAGATGTCTTTGAAAAAATGCTTCCAGGCTACTTAGCTATTCTTGACTCGAACATGGTGGCTAAAGACCAAAAAGGCATTGTTGAGGAAGCCCACAAAATCAAAGGAGCGGCAGGCTCTGTTGGCTTAAAGAACTTACAGAAAATAGCACAACAGATTCAATCTCCTGAATTACCAGCATGGTGGGACAATGTACAGGAATGGGTGGATGAACTAAAACAAGATTGGAAAGCAGATATAGAAACTTTGAGAAACTGGGTTGATGAACGTACAAAAAAATAACCCCAACCGAAGTTGGGGTGCGCGAATACTGCGCCAACACCAGGGAAATCGTTGATCTGCATGTGTTTTTTGTTTTTTGCAAATCATTAAATTAGGTATATCACTGTAAAGGGCAACATCAAGATACCAAAATTTAGCGAATCTGTTACAAGATTCATTAAAATCTGTGATGAAGATTGATGTTTATGCACCTTAGCGCTTGAGAGATAATTTACTACAAATGGAGGAAGATATGAAATCAATTGCGGTTATTTTAAGTGGCTGTGGTGTTTTTGATGGAAGTGAGATCCATGAGTCAGTGCTAACTATGTTAGCTTTGAGTCAAAATAATGCTGAAATTCACTTTTTTGCACCTGATGAGCTACAACCTACTGTTATTAATCATATGACTGGGGAGTCTAAATCAGAAAAACGCAATCAAATGGAAGAATCTTCACGTATTACACGTGGGAAAATATCGCCTTTGTCATCAGCTGATGCTTCAACGCTAGATGCCCTCATAATTCCTGGTGGTTTTGGTGCCGCAAAAAATTTATGTGATTTTGCAGTTAAAGGAAGTGAGTGTGTAATTAATAAAGAACTATTAAGTTTAGTACGCCAAATGCACCAACAGAAAAAGCCGCTAGGGCTGATGTGTATTGCTCCTGTGATGCTTCCTAAAATGTTAAATACATCAGTAGTACTAACTATTGGTAATGATAGTGAAACGATTGCTCAAATAGAAATTATGGGAGGAAAGCATATTGAATGTGCTGTTGATGACATTGTAATTGATGAAGTTAACCGAGTTGTTACAACACCTGCTTATATGCTGGCTCAATCAATTTCTGAAGCAAATACGGGCATTAATAAGCTTGTTAAGAAAGTATTGGAAATGGCGTGATTATTTGAATGCGAACTATTGTTTCTAAATTATGGCACTGGTTAAAGAAGATCACATTTTCATTACTTGTGGTGTGGATTTGTTCAGTCGTTTTATTTAAATACATACCAGTGCCTTTTTCTGCGGTGATGATCGAACGACAAATTACCGCATGGGTAAACTTAAATTTTTCTTACGTATCTCGTTCTGAATGGGTAGACGAAAATCACATTTCTCCGTATGTTTATTTAGCGGTAATTGCTGCGGAAGATCAAAATTTTCCTCATCACTGGGGTTTCGACCTTGATGCAATCGAGCGTGCTTACAAACACAACTTGAGCAATAAACAAACAATTAGAGGGGCTTCAACTATCTCCCAGCAAACAGTAAAAAACTTGTGGTTATGGGATGGGAGAAGCTGGCTAAGAAAGGGCCTAGAGACAGTAATGACTCCTGTTATGGAGCTGTTGTGGTCAAAGCAAAGGGTTTTGACTGTTTATCTTAATATAGTTGAGTTTGGTGATGGGGTTTTTGGGGTTGAAGAGGCTGCAAATAAATTCTTTAATAAGCCTGCTAGCAAGCTCTCAATGAGTGAGGCTGCGCTATTAGCTGCGGTTCTTCCTAATCCTCATAGATATAGCGTAAAAAACCCATCCTCTTACGTCCTCAAAAGGCAAGCTTGGATCTTGAATCAAATGCACTTATTAGGAGGTAAGAATTATCTGAAAATAAACCAGTTGATGGATGAATAAGAAAAAAGCCATGGTTTTTCTCTCACGGCTTTTGTATTTATAACAATATATTATTGTTTATGATTAATTAAGATAAGTGAAAGCAGTCGTTACTCGACGAACACCATCTGTTTCACTGGCGATTTTAGCCGCCGCATCACCTTCTTGCCTTGTTAAAACACCTAGCAAGAAAACCTCACCATTTTCAGTAATAACTTTTACACTACCAGATTTAACACTATCACTAGCAAGGATTTTAGATTTCACTTTGGTTGTTAACCAAGTGTCTTTTGAAGCAGTTCCCAAATCAACGGGCTCTCCACTACGGACTTCATTATAAACTGCGATGGTGCCATCAACGTTAGAGGCTATTTGTTTTGCTCGTTCAGCCCAAGCCATATCAGGGCTTTGGCCAGTTAACAGCACATTACCTTTATAAGCGGTCGCAATGATACGAGCCTTACCTGTGATATCCTTATCTTTATTCAGTTGTCCACTAACCCTAGCTTCTAAGGTCCCATCGTCAACTTGTTGACCAACTGTACGAGGGTCTGTGGCACTTTTCGTTGCAACGGCCGCAGAACCTACGACGGCAGCCCCTATACAGCCTTGTAATAGAACAGTACTGATGACTATGGCAAAAATTGGTATTAATCGCATTTTGTCTCCTTAATCGTCCTGATGTGGGAAAAGAGTATTATCTATGAGGTCACACAGACAATTTACAGTAAGAAGATGAACTTCTTGAATTCGAACACTTCGTTGGGATGGAATACGAATTTCAACATCTTGGGGGCCAAGTAAACCCGCGAGTTCCCCTCCGTCATAGCCTGTTAAGGCGACAATTGTCATGTCTCTAGTGACTGCAGCTTCAACAGCTTTAATAATATCACTGCTATTACCATGGGTTGAAATTGCCATCAAAACATCGCCATGCTGGCCTAATGCTCTAACTTGTTTCGCATAAATTTCAGAAGGTTGCTTACTACCCGAAATGGCAGTTAACACGGCATTATCGGTATTAAGTGCTAAAGCGGGTAAGCTAGGGCGCTCGGTTTCAAAGCGATGGATCATACTCGCAGCAAAACGTTGTGCGGTAGCAGCGGAAGCGCCATTACCACAACATAAAATTTTGTTGCCATTGAGTAAAGACTGAACCATCATCATCGCGGCTCTTGAAATGGCATCAGGCAGCGCTTCAGCGGCTGCTATTTGAGTTTGGATGCTTTCAGTAAAGCAAACTTTTATTCGGTCTAGCACGAGTTTTTCCTTTGTCGCCTCGATATAATTCAAATCATTTTGTGTATTACCATTATATTTGAATTATAGCGTTGTTGACTGCATGAACAGTGTATAAAGCTGACTATCTTATCTGTTAATAAACATCATTTTCGTTGAATGCATTTTGTACCCAGTCAAATCGGTTTCCCGTGATGGCACAGATATCAAAACGGCATGCGCTAGTTTCAAAACTTTCTTGTCTTTTTGAGAGCCAAATTTTAGCAGCAGCTAATAGTTTTCGACGTTTGTGCCAGTTTACTGATAAAAGTGCATCTCCATAGTCACAATTTTTGCGAAAACGAACTTCAACAAATACCCAACCTGTATTATCTCGCATGATGAGGTCGATTTCTCCGCCTCGGTTCCTTGCATTACGTTCGACAAATGTTAATCCCTGTTGTTGCAGGAAAGCGAGTACTTGGTTCTCATAGTACCGGCCTGTTAACCATTGTATGGCTTTTGGCATAATTTTCATGACGTCCTTGTCTGAAAAAAGTGAAGTATTGAATGATGCTATTGCGCCGAAACCACTTTACCTTGTTTAAATTGAAGCCAAGGTAATTCTCGGTACACCACACAGTTTGGTGTTGTGCTTAAGGTCCCGGATGCGCCATTGATACGAAATTGCCCAGATTGTTGCAGCTTGTCGTAATTGTTGGCTAAAGACCATGCATCAATACCCATGGCATATAAACGGAATAAAGAGTAATCATTACTCAGCTTTTGTTGAGCTTGTTTACGTAAGTTATTGTTTGCGCCTGCGAGTAAAGGGATTTCGCTAAATTTAACGCCATCCATTTCAAAGCGATAGTCTGCACCAGACCCTGCTTGGTTACTACGGGAGCTTGTATAAAGTGCAGGACGAGAGCGGGAGCTAATCGCCATTTCAATCATTGGCTTGATTAAGGTGAGCTCATCACGAGTAGCAACAATATAAACGCTGTCAATCGCCCCTGTTGAATCGATATATTGTGGATCTATTGATTGTGTATCTATCGACTGTGTACCCGTATTCACTGGCGTTCCAGTCATACGGATCCCTGCACCACGATTAATTGACTCTTTTAAAGAAGGGACTGAGCCAAAGGTTTGCATTAGAACGGTCCCGCCGCCTTTTTCTTGCCACCCTTGGGCAAAGGCTTTGGCTATCCTATCACCGAAAGCATTAGCTGGAACTAATACCAATGGCATTTGCTTGCCCTCAGCTTTCATGTAAGCCGCTGCATTTTGTGCTTCATCTTCTGGCGATAATGAAAAATAGCAAAGATTTGGTCGAGGCTGTAATTGGTTCGCATCAAGTTCATTGAGCGCGAGCACACTGACAGGTGCCCCCATTTGGGTAATGCTTTGAACATCACTTTTTAATAATGGCCCAACAATGAGATTAAAGCCTTCATTTTTTGCTTGTTCAATAAGCTCAGGCATTTGCTTGTTTGTCGTATCAAACACCTTGACGCTTTGGGTGTTCACAGGGGCGGAATCGATACGCAAAGCGGATGTCACTACATCGCTATCGCTAGTAGTAGGGGCATTACCTGTAGTTGCCGCAACTTGTTCATAGATTTGGTCGAGGACATCATTTCCACTACTCGCTGGTGTTACGGCAGCTTGAGGGGCAGATCCTTGAGGTAGGCCTTTTTGCGCATCCATAAAGCCTTGCATGATCGCTTGGCCAAATACTTGCCCTTGGCCACTCATGGGTAAAAATAAAGCAATCTTAGGGGTTTTACCCACTTGAGGTATCATGGCTTGCTGCAAAAGAGTCGGCGTTGTCGTCACTGCTGGGTTATTTGAATAACGCATTTTCCAATCGTTATAGCCAGCGAGTAAGGCATCTGTGTCATCTCGGTTATTTTGATAAATATCTAAAAGATCGACCCAGCCTTGGAGAATATTTTCATCGGCACCAACGCCATGAATTTGTTCTGGCGTTAACTGTGTTAACATCTGCCATAACCCATCAATATTAGCTTGGCGTTCAGCGGCTGTTTTTAATAAAGGTTCTTGGCTAATGTAGGCGCGTATCGCCTCCATTGAAGGCTTACCTTGTGCAGCATCGATGATTGCTTGGTAATGGCTAGCATTATCAGATGTGCTTTGCTCAGGCGTTTTTTGGGTTGACGGAAAATATTCCGAGACAATTTGGCACCCTGACAGTGCAAATGTGGACAGCATTGCTGTGCACATTAACCCTTTTTTCAAATGCAAAAAAATTGAAGGACGCATACTGTATCCAATGGTGTATTTTTCAATTGCTTAATTTTAAACCGGCTATTTGGATGAAACAATGAACCAACCTAATCAAGCTGTGGTTATGGCATCCACGCTGTATATCGTTCCTACCCCAATTGGTAATATGAAGGATATCACGCAACGCGCGTTGGATGTTCTTAAACATGTTGACCTTATTGCTGCAGAGGACACTCGGCATTCAGGCATTCTATTACAGAATTTTGCGATAAATGCACGGTTGTTTGCTCTGCATGATCATAATGAACAGCAAAAGGCAGATCAATTAATTAGTCGACTTCAACAAGGCGATAGTATCGCATTAGTCTCCGATGCTGGTACACCTTTAATTAATGATCCGGGTTATCATCTCGTCAATCGTTGCCGCGAAGCGGGTATTCGAGTTGTACCTTTACCGGGGCCTTGTGCCGCTATCACTGCGTTATCTGCCGCAGGTTTGCCCTCAGACCGTTTTTGTTATGAAGGATTTTTACCCGCAAAAACAAAAGGCCGTAAAGATGTTTTACAATCACTCGAACAAGAAACTCGCACGCTGATTTTCTATGAATCAACCCACCGTTTGTTAGACAGTTTAGCAGATATGGTGGAAGTCTGGGGACCGGAGCGCCATGTTGTTTTAGCGCGAGAAATCACTAAGACGTGGGAGTCCATTGAAGGCCGCCCCGTAGGGGAGTTGCTCGCTTGGGTAAAAGAAGATGAGAATCGTCACCGCGGCGAAATGGTGTTAATTGTTGAAGGATATAAGAAGCCTGAAGATGATTCTGCAATTTCACCGGATGTGGTTCGTACCTTGAATTTATTACAAAAAGAGTTACCACCGAAAAAAGCGGCTGCAATCACGGCTGAAATTTATGGCCTCAAGAAAAATATGTTGTATAAATTGATACTTGATAATCAAGCTGATGAATGATTCTTGAGCAAATAGACGAGTTCATTTATATAAGTGGTAAATGAAAGTCGTTAGAGTCTGTACAAGACACAGTAAAGTGCCTATAATTCGCCGCGGAGTTGGCCAGACAACCGCTGCTTTATCGTAGTCCCTTCGGGAGACGGGTAGAGGGGAGGAAAGTCCGGGCTCCATAGGGCAGGGTGCCAGATAACGTCTGGGAGGCGCGAGCCTACGACTAGTGCAACAGAGAGCAAACCGCCGATGGCCTGTTTACAGGATCAGGTAAGGGTGAAAGGGTGCGGTAAGAGCGCACCGCGCGACTGGTAACAGTTCGTGGCACGGTAAACTCCACCCGGAGCAAGACCAAATAGGGGTTCATATGGTGCGGCCCGCATTGAACTCGGGTAGGTTGCTGGAGCCAGTGCGCAAGTGCTGGCCTAGATGAATGGTTGTCCATGACAGAACCCGGCTTATCGGCCAACTCCACAGATAAATAAAAAAGGTCTATAGCGATATTAATGCTATAGGCCTTTTTTATTACTCGTCATATTTCAGCTTGTAGGGGTGTTGGCTACTCTCAGCTACTCTAGTCACATACTTGTGTATGCTCCTAGAGCTATCTTCGTTTGCCGCCTACCTACAAGCTGAACTATTTAGAGCTGTTTAATTACTAACTTATTAATTTATTCTGTGATTCTGTGATTCTGTGATTCTGTGATTCTGTGATTCTGTTATGCGTTGTAGGCTTATTATTTCCATTTGGTTGTACTCAAACCATCTACATCACAACCCTCTGATGCAAATCAATACGCTCTCTGAATATGTAAATAGAATAGTGGTATTTATAATGCATGTTAAAGAGATGTGCGGACATGATAGAAAAACCACGTATAAGGTACCAACGTCGCCCCGGTACAACAGGAGGAAAGCTCCCTTGGAATGATTGGCGAAACGCGTCAACTTGGCGTAAATTTGTACAGGTAACACTGTTAGCAATTAACCTTTATATCGGTATTACTTTCTATTACTGGGTTCGTTACTACGAAACGGGTGGGGCAACGCTTTATCTTCCTCGCCCTGGTGGAATTGAAGGCTGGCTGCCGATTGCTGGGTTAATGAATTTAAAATATACGTTGGAAACGGGCAGCTTTCCTGTCATTCATGCGGCCTCAATGTTTCTTTTAGTTTCTTTTATCGTGATTAGCTTGCTGTTCAAAAAAGCATTCTGTTCATGGATGTGCCCGATTGGCACAATATCAGAGTACACAGGTAAGTTAGGGAAAAAACTCTTTCGTTATCAAAACCAAATCAGTTTACCTAAATGGCTCGATATCCCTTTAAGAGGCCTAAAATATTTATTATTAGGTTTCTTTCTTTATATTGCATTTTCCATGTCTGCGCAGATGATCCAATATTTTATGATGTCCCCTTATGGGATCATTATTGACGTAAAAATGTTGGATTTCTTTCGCTATATTAGCTTATTTGCGCTTATCACTGTGGTCGTTTTAGTGGTGGCAAGCTTGTTTATTCGTAACGCTTGGTGCCGTTATTTATGTCCTTATGGTGCATTATTAGGGCTATTTTCGTTATTTTCACCGTTTAAAATTCGCAGAAATAGGGAAAGCTGCATTGATTGTGGAAAATGTGCGAAAAATTGCCCGTCACGGATCCCTGTCGACAAGTTAATTACGGTAAGAACAGTGGAGTGCACGGGATGTATGACGTGCGTGGAATCTTGCCCTGTTGCATCAACGCTAGATTTTTCATTGCAAGTGCCAACAAAAAAACGTCAGTTTCGGTTATCGGGTATGCTGATGGCCATTTTAACCTTAGCAATTTTATTTATAACCATTGGAATTGCCATGTATTTTGGCGTTTGGGGTAGCCCAGTGCCTGATAATTATTGGTTTCATATTATACCGAATGCAAGAACGATAGGTCATTAACTCATAGTAAAAAATCCCCCGCTCATATTTGATGAGTGGGGGATTTATTGTTCTGTCATTGTGACAATGACTTATATTATAACGTCTCGCTTATATTTATTTTCTTACTTACTACTCACTACCGCATCAATTAACCGCTTGCTTAACCATCTGCAATAATTGACGCACATCTTCTGGGCGAGTATTGCCCGATTCTTTATCAATGATTGAACTATAAATATGAGGAATGATTTTCTTCACGCCAGCATCGAGGGCAATTTGCAAAATTTCGGCAAAATTATCTAAATCAATACCGCCTGTAGGCTCTAAAGAAAAATCAAATTCAGCACACGCTTTGGCGATGGCTTTATATTCTTCAATATAAGTTAGCCCTTTCATATTAAAGAATTTAACAGAGTCAGCTCCCATATCTTTAAGCATCATAATGGCAGTTTCAATCGGCACAATGCCATCTGGCGCTTGAGAACTTAGTGGGCCAGTAGAAATTTTAACCATACCAACGGTACCTGTTGGTGAAATCAATGCGTTAACGAAGGTTTCATTTTGGCCTAACAATGCACGACTAATCGGTGCACCAGTAAAGACTTGGTTTACGTGCTGTGGCTGAACTTCTTTTGAAATCAACGATACCATAGTGGATTGGTTTGGATCGCCAGCACCAAGGCCAACAGATAACGCATTATCCGTTTCTTGTGCATAAATGCGCATATCAGCAATCGCGCTTTCTAAGTCAGGGTAATTTTTAGATAAAACACCAACAACAACAAAGGTTTCTGCTGCGGCATAGATATCTTTTGCATTTTGATGGCTGCCCGCCAAAACGTTTAAACAGACACGGTCACGATAAAAATTCGGTGACAATTTCATCTTAAATTCCTTCTACTAACAAACGAATATTCTTTGAAATAACATTAAGTTGCTCAGTACTGACACTACGAATGTCAGCTTCTACTTTTCCTTCGTTGGCTTTGTATTCACGGAAGTAAATCGCGGTATCACCTTGCTTTAATTCAGCCATGATTTGGTAAGTGGTTTTGCCTATCGTTTTTTCATCAAAGCTAATTTCAGTGCGAGCAATATCACGTCCCGCAGCATCCCAGACGATTTGGGCGGAGATACCTTTAATCGCATTTAAATCGCTGATGAATTGACTCATTCGATTGACCATCTCTGCGCCCGTCTCTTTTGTCGCAGTGAGATACTGTTCGATAGCAAGGGTGAGGCCCAAAATACCTTCTTTGCCCACTTTCATCGCACGGCCAATACCTTGGCTTTGGCGTTTTACCCACTCAACATACTGTTTTTTACCGATAACAAGGCCGCTTGTTGGGCCTTCAATCGCTTTTGCGCCACTGTAAATCACAATATCACCACCAGCTTGGTAGTAAGCCGTGAGCTCTTCTTCAGCAGCAGCATCAACAATCAGAGGGAGCTGGTGGTCATGAGCCACTTTGGCGGCTTGTTCAACCGTCAACATGCTTTTTTGTACGGTATGGTGCGATTTGATATACAAAATAGCAGCGGTATTGGGGGTGATTTTTGCAGCTAATTGAGCAGCGTTGCACTCATTAGCAAAACCCGCTTCTACCACTTTACCACCACCTAAGCTCACCATTGTGTCGACAGGGGCTCCAAAGTTAACGTTATGGCCTTTAGGTAAAATAATTTCACGTGGAACCACTTTGTCGGATGAATGCAAATTGAGCAGTAAATCATCGTCATCTTGTACAATGACTGCCGCAACCGCTTGTGCAATACCAGCAGAGGCACAGGAAACAACAACAGCAGCTTCAACGTTTAATAGACTAGCAATGTATTCGCCAGTTTTGTTAACTAAGTCTTTAATTTCAAAGTAATTATTTAGACCGTAAGCAACGCGTTCGACAACTTCTGGCGTTGGCGTTGAAACACCAAGGATTGTCATGCGGCCAGAAGCATTAATAACGTGTTTTAACTGATATTTATCATAAATCGATTGCATGTTCGGATTCACCTTGTGCATGAATAATGTGTTTTCCACCGACAATAGCGGCCAACGGTACGAAGCGGTGTGTGCCTATACGCTGTTCGCCTTCTGCATCGGTGAGCTCAGTTTGCTCTTCTTTGAGGTCAAAAAGGGTAATGTCGGCGTCAAAGCCTGGTCTTAAATACCCTTTCGCTGGCAAAGATAAGAAATTGGCCGCTTTTTCGGTCACACAGCGAAGCACTTGTTCCGCACTAAAACCCATACACAGGAATTTAGTCATCACAAAAGCGAGACTATAAACTGGGCCATTAACGCGGTTGCGGTGGTAAATATCTGAACTGATGATGTCAGGGTAAGTGCCGATACGCATTGCTTGTTCGGCAACTTTAAAGCTGAAACTTTCACCACCATGGCCAACATCCAATATGACACCGCGCGCTAAAGCGCGAGCTATTGACGGTTTTAGATAGCCATCTTCGCCTAAAATTTTATTGGGTTTACCGTTAAAGCAGTGAGTGATGATATCGCCGCGCGTCAGTAAGTCAGCGACTTCATCGATATCCGGTGGGTTGTTGCCAATGTGTACCATGAGTGGAAGATGATGTTTTTTTTGCATTTCTTTGGCTTTAACCAGTGGGGCAATGCCATTTTCACCCACCACGCTTTTACTCATACGGGCTTTCATACCAACGACAAAGCCTGAGTGGCGTTCGATAGCGTCTTGAAAGCAGGTTTCATTGATGTTGTTCATATCGGACAGTTCATTTTGTGCAATGATGCCAATACGCGAAATATTCAGTAGAGAAAAGACATTCGTTTTTGATTTCTGGGTGAGCTGATAAAATTTATCAATATCATCAGCACCGACACTACCTGCATCAACCAGTGAGGTAACTCCGCCAGCGGCTCCTGCTAAATCAGGGTCATCGAAGTAAATAGGTGACTCAACAAAGCAATGAGCATGAGAGTCAATCCACCCAGCACTGACATAAGTTTTTCCTTGTAGGTCAATGACTTTTTCGGCTTGCTGATTATTCGCTAACTCAGGGCCTGCCGCTTCGATTTTTCCATCTCTAATAAGAATGTCGATTATGGTGCCATCGATACATTTGCCATGCTTGATGATTAGGGTGTACATAGTTGTCCTCTTTATGATGTCAACCGCAGCGTTGTTGGTTACTCTTATGCTACTCTTTGAACTATTTCGAGCCTGTTTTTAATGATGTTATTTAGTAACCCGGAGCAGATGCTCCGGGAGGATACGAGTTAGGCGACGATTGGGAAGAAATAACCGAACAACATCGCCCCTAAAATTGCCCCGCCGGCAACGGGTTTTTGCCATACATAGAAAATCAATGCGCCAATTAAAGAGCCAATTCCGATTGGAATGGATGCGGCCATCGCGGCTAAAATAATTAGTGGACCTAAGAAACGGCCGGAGGTATTACCCGCACCCATCATGACGTCAGCACCAAAGGTTGAGTTAGCCTGAGCAATCGTGAATTTGCGTGCAAATACAATCAGTAAGCCGATTAATACGCCAAGGAATAAGCCAGTTATTAACGACATCCAGAAGTTAGTGACTAAAAAATCCCAACCCGCGGCTAAAAATAAGGCGGGAACACCGAGGCCAATACCGGTTTGTAGCGCGCCACCGATATCTAAAATACCTACCAGTGAGCCTTCGATAATCCGAGCAAATAGGAAACTCGCACCAAATGCGGCAACCGCACCATAAACTCCGGTATCTAAGCCCGCACGTAACATGGCGACGAACGCCACTTCGTTAAATGCTCCAAAGCCGTAGACGACATACATGTGGGTACCTGCGAAGATCCCTGCTGATAACAGCCCAACAAAAATCGGGAAGGACCACTCTGCATACCAAAAATCTTGTTTGTTAATTTCAGTTGTCATGATTATTTCCCGCTCAGCAGACCGTGGACGTATTCAAGCCACAATGGTTTATCTAGGTTGAAAGAGGTGATCATCTTCAGGTCGAATTCACGGAAGAAGCCGCTAAGAACAAACAGCAGAACGACTGTTACCATCATTGTGCGAGTGATACGGTTCCAGCCGTTGTCATCAACGCCTTTACCGATCAAGATACCTAAAACTAAACCAGGGATGGCATTACCCATGATTAATTGGGCACAACCACCAAATAGCGTTGCCCAGAAACCTGAACGGCGGCCTGCATCCATAGCGGCTAACCAGAAGATAACTGGCATCACTGTGTTAACGAGCAAGTTTGCGGCAGGCACTAGTACGTTAATGGCTGTTGTTTGCAGAGCAGCCGGAACTGCAGAAGCGGTAGTGTTCAAGAAGGCAACAACGAGTGCCCCGATGATGGCACAAGCGATAGCCATTTTTTTCGGGTTATGCAGTGTGTCAGCAACGCTACGGTTTTTGGTTAGTAACGCTGCGGCCCCCCAGTTTGGGATGATGCGGTGGTCAACGTCTTGTGTAAATGCCCCTGCAGCAACTGACGATGCCCATGCGTTAAAGAAGAACCCTAAGCCGAAAGAAAAGTGAGATGCGGGATCGCCTTCACAAGCGTTCAGCTCACCCAATGTACGGAATGCCCCCATGCCCTGTATGGTTGGCGCGTGGAACATACGCGCAGCCCCTGCGCCTAAGCCAAAGCCGCAGAGCCCACCGATGATTAGGGACATACCCAATATTTCTAAAAAAGATGCAGTTTCACTCATGGAATTAACTCCAGACCTGATTGCTATTATTGTTCTGTAAATGGTATTTCGTTGACAGAAAGTAAAGTGACATCCAGCGAAACGTCGAGTACAACACGAAAATGTTCACGTTTGCGTGGCAAAAAGAGAAAGAGAAATTTTTCTGTCCGCGAATGAGAGTGAGCACTAATCACTTCAACATCCTTTGGTTCTATCCGTAGGATGATGTCTGTGCTGTTTTTAAGTACGGTTTTTTGAATTGAATTTAAGGCGTCAGCTATCGCTTTTTGCTTAGTGTCGCCTTGCCCTGTTACCCGCACAACCGTTTCGATAGATTTTTTCATTAAGCGTTGCCGTATTTTTTATTGAATGCTTTTACCAAGCGCTCGCCTAACTCTTCCTTGTCCATAAAACCGAAACCTAATACATTGCAACCGTCTGCAATCGCGGTTT
Source organism: Providencia sp. PROV205 (assembly GCF_028479505.1). Lineage (NCBI taxonomy): Bacteria > Pseudomonadati > Pseudomonadota > Gammaproteobacteria > Enterobacterales > Morganellaceae > Providencia > Providencia sp. PROV205. The sequence continues at coordinate 98,396 of NZ_JAMPNU010000002.1, forward strand.
CTCCCTCTTCAATAGAGCGCATCCCATAGCGAGCTTTATAGCCATATTTCGTTTGAGCGGTAATTGCGCCAGCGCCACCACTACCACAAAATGAGATACCTAAATCAGCTTGCTCTGCGTTCATGACATCACCGAGTTTCATGTCAGCAGCGACACCCGGAACAACAACAGCTTTACCACCTGCAGCTTCAACACCTGCAGCCACTTTTTGGCCTTTACCTAAACGGTCACCGATAACAACAACTATCTGTTTCATAAAATATTCTCCAAATCCTACAAAATTAGTAATTAATCATTTGAACGTGCGACTTCAAAGTGAACAGAGAGTAAATAGGTCTCTTCAGGTGCTAAACCGGGAAGTGTGTCAACGACCCGTTGTGCGAGCGTAATCGAATGTTCAGAAATTTCATCGAATAGGCTGATATCGACTTCTGGTAAGGCTTCACCCGTTTTTGCTCTACCGACCATGGCACGTAAATGAGACTCCAACATTTGTTGTTGTACATCTGTGGTATAGCAGCCCTCCTGCTTGAGCCAGTCAGTAATCACTGCTAGCAGTTTTTGTGTCACCTCATCAATATCAAGGTTATGTTCTAACATTTTAAAAACGACAACTGATTCACTCATAACTATTTAAAATCCAAAGTAATATTGCAAGTTAGACTACTCTGTTCCTTCATGTCTTATACATTAGACGCTTATTCGTATTTTTTGCAGGCAGGGAATTTCCACTTGTAAGTGGAAATTTTTTGGAAGCTAATGAGTGTATATTTGGTGTGTTTTTTGTTCTATTTGGAAGTTAAGTGGAAGAATTGATATTAATCAACTCTCTGAAAAGGATGAAAATAACAATACTTTGAATAAAATATGTTATTTATCAATTGATTATTTTTTTAACTAAAAAATGGAAATAAAAAAATGAACTGGAAAGGAAAGTGGAAATTATAAATGGAAATTATTTCACATTAGTTGTAATTGCTTCCACTTAGTCGTTTTGTGTGTAAAACAGGCCGTTTAGGATAGGAAAATATTTGCGAGAGTTGTGGTTAGGATCACGTAAAAATCAGCAACCTCCTCTTTTCCGCTAAAAAGTGGAAGTTGCTATCAAATTAAAGGATACGCGCCAAGCTATCTTTAGCTATCACCTGGAATTCATTGAAATTTTTGACGCTGACTAAGCGACGAGTCGTTTTTTCTTTTACAAAGGTAACGAATAAATCATAAATAGCCATTGCTTCTTCATAGTCTGTTTTACTTATCGCGAGTAAGAAAATGACATAAGCGTTCTCTTTGGTTTCTTTATTCCACTCAATGCCTTTGGGGGCGACAACGGTTGCAACTACCGTTTTATTGGCAAGTAGCCCTAAAGAGTGGGGCAATGCAATGCCTTCCCCGAGCAATGTGGAAACAATTGACTCACGCTCTTGCAGTGAAGGGTAAAAATCGGGTGTGACATAGCCTTCTTGCTGTAATTTATGGCAAACCATTTGAAAGAGCGCTTCTTGGCTAATTTTTTCATTAATGACCATGAAGAACCGTTCATCAAAAAAACGCTCAATAATGTAAGGGCGGGTTTGGTCAACCATCGCTAGGCGGCCAACTTGCTCTAGCTGATAGGGGGTCGGAAAAGGCGCGATTTTAATGACAGGCTTGTTTTTCTCTGAAATTCGCACCGTGGTAATGACGAAATCTTCAGAGACTTCATCCAAGGACTCGTACTCTTGTAACGTTAACCCTCGGCTAAATTTGAGCTGTGGAAATTCACGCATGATTTTAGATTCAACCACGCGAAACGTAGAGTTTCCTGCATCTGTTACCACCAGTACTTCCGTTTGTCGTATTGAGCCTGCGCCATAATTTCTTTCAAGACTGACACCGATATGCACCGCTAAATAACCTAATTCGTCCTCGCTGATTGGATGAGGGAGTAACTGCTTGCTGGCACTGGTCAATGCGCTTAGTGTGACGTCATAGGCAAAAGGATAATATTGTTTTATATCAGAAAGTAATGGATTTGGTGTGGAAATATGGTATTGCAAGCGAGTGATTAACGCAGCGAGATGTGTATTGAGATCTTTTTTGAGCTTTTCATCGTTACGCAAATCATAATTATATAATTCATTAATATAATTTAAAATATATTCGCATAGCTCATTATGCGTTCCATTTTTTTGCGTGCTAGAGTCTTGGTGACTAATGCGTTGGGCGATAATTTGGTCATGTAAATAGCTAAGTTCTGCCCCTGAAAGGTCATTACCAAGGAAGTAGATCAATCCTTTAGATATTTCACCACAGGCTTTGCGGATCGCTTCTTCACTGTCATCATCTTTGACAGCAGTGGTGAGTTCATGGCCGCGAGTGATGCGTAAAATAGTGACTGCACAATTAAAAACCAAGTACAAATGCCCTTCATTACTAATGCGAATATCAAAGCGATTCATACTGTTATGCAAAACTTTATCGATATATGTCAGGTCTAAATTATCAAGGCAATCAGGACGGAAAGTGGATAAATCAGGCGTTATCTGTGCGGAATAACGACGCCATAAAGTTTCGGTCATACAAGCTCGAACCGCCCACTCGCTACCGTTTAAACGAATGCCTTGATGAGGAATACTTTCTAACGCAATTTGGTATTTCTGAAGCTGTTCTCGCACCGCGCCCATATCTTGTTGTAAAGTGCCTCGGCTGATAAACCACTCTTCAGCGATATCATCAAGCTTTACGGGGAGTGATAGCATTAAGAGTTTTAATAACAGGGCATCAATGCGCTCTTTGCTCGTACGAGGAATATGATTGTCTTCATCATTTTGCTGCGTAAAAGTAGCAAATAGGGCTTCATCTTCAATTTTCAACCGGTAACCACGACCTCGCTCATACACAATATGTGCACTATATGGCTGTATCAATTCATTGATTTCATTGATATCAGAACGAATAGTTCGAGTAGAAACCGAAAAGTTTTTTGCTAATTCGTCTTGAGGCACAACCTCATTAAGAATTTGAGCAAAAATTTGATTATGTCGCTGTTGAGTGAATAGAGCCACGGAAACACCTTTAAAATCAAAACAAAAAAGCATTTGAGCAAGAAAATTACGTGTTTTTTGCTCGCTAATGGCAGGACTCTAACACAAGCATGTCAATATGTAGGATATGTAAATCATGAAATTTGCGAATCCGTTCGCAAAATTCATGCTGTTATAGCTGGAAGGGGGGAGTTTTTATTCCCCAAGGTCGATTAACAGGCCTCTAAACGGTTTATCTGCACTAATGATGACTTGATTATCGTCTTGGATAAACGCCCCGTCATTGCAATTCATTCCTAACTGCTCGCCTTTTGGTGTACGCAATGTTGCTCCACCATGTATAGATTGAAGGAATGAGTTTCTTCCTTTTAGCGTTATCGCTGATGATTCATTGGCCGCCAAATGAATTTGGGTGATCCAAATTTGTTGACGTAATTGAATACTTTCCTCCTCTCCATCAGGAGATGCGATAAGTTTGTTCTCATTTTCATTAATGGTTATTTTTTGCAAAGGTAACGATTCTTGCTGTGGGCAAGCATTTAGCCAGAGCTGTAAACGCGTTAGCGGTGTTTTGGGACACACATTTTGTTCACTGTAGCTGAGGTCTGGGCGCGGTGAAAAACGCACACATTCACCTTCATTCGCTTGGATAGTATTACCTGAACTATCACGATACTCCGCATGCCCTTTTAGGATGATATTTAAGATATCGACATGTGGGTAGGTTCTTGGCTGTAATGCATTTTGTGGCGCGATAACTTCTTGATTCAGCACTCTGAGTGTTTTAAAACCCATAAAGTCTGGGTCAAAATAATGACCAAATGAAAAGGAATAACGCGCTTGTAGCCAACCATAATCAGCTTTGCCGCAATGATTAGCGGGTCTTAGTATCATCATAATGGTTAACCCCCTATCGAAAATAAATAAGTTAATAATCTATTGTTATAATAAATAGCTGGACGTTGAATTGTTAGCCAGTTAATCTGTTTCCCTTATTCAAATTTCCTGAAAGAGAAGCTTCATGAGTAAAGAGAGAGCATTAACACTTGAATCATTAAGGGTTATGGATGCAATCGACCGCCGTGGTAGTTTTGCTGCAGCCGCTGAAGAATTGGGGCGAGTTCCTTCTGCGCTGAGTTATACCATGCAAAAATTAGAAGAAGAGCTCGATGTCATTTTATTTGACCGTTCAGGGCATAGAACTAAGTTTACTAATGTCGGTAGGATGTTACTTGATAGAGGGAGGATCCTACTTGAAGCCGCTGATAAGCTAACATCTGATGCAGAAGCCCTGGCAAAAGGATGGGAAACGCATTTAACCATCGTGTGCGAGGCGCTAGTTCCTGCTCATTCTCTTTTTCCGCTGGTGGAACGATTGGCGGAAAAATCAGAAACACAGTTATCTTTAATTACTGAGGTTTTAGCGGGCGCATGGGAGCGCCTTGAAAGTGGTAAAGCGGATATCGTGATTGCCCCTGATATGCATTTCCGATCATCTTCAGAGATTAACTCTAAATCGTTATATACCATTAATCATATTTACGTGGCGAGCCCGGATCATCCCATTCACCAAGAGCCAGAACCGTTATCTGATGCGACTCGAGTGAAGTACCGTGGGATCGCAGTGGCTGATACCGCACGTGAGCGGCCTGTGATAACGGTGCAGTTGTTGGATAAGCAACAACGATTAACGGTGTCGACGATTGAAGATAAACACAATGCACTGTTGGCCGGCCTTGGTGTTGCGACGATGCCGTACCCAATGGTTGAGCAAGATATTCGTGAAGGGCGTTTGAAGGTGGTTGGCGCTGAGTTTAGCCATGAGACGAATATTATTATGGCGTGGCGTAGAGATAGTATGGGGGAGGCTAAGTCGTGGTGTCTCCGAGAGATCCCAAAATTATTTAGAGTGTAAACTCGTTATATTTTGAGCCGTAGGGGTGTTGGCTTTATTGAGTCACCCGAGTCACATACTTATGTATGCTCACGGGATGACTCAATTTGCCGCCTACCTACAACTCAAACTATTTAGAGTTTACGAGTAGGGTTTGCTGGTTGCGATTCAAAAGAGTAAAACTAGCTCAGTTGTAGCACGAATTATTTAGAAGTTAGCCCGTAGCTGAAAAAATAAATTGAGACTCATTTGCCGCCTACTTACAACTCAAACTATTTAGAGTTTACGAGTAGGGTTTGATTATGCAGCCCCCTAAAACAATAACTGAGAACTCCTTACCCAAATAAATTTCCTTCAGCTGAGCCAAAACCTTTATTTTAGGCAAAAAAATACCTCCCGAAGGAGGTACAAATTGGACAAAAATAAACTAAATCAATAAGGGTGTAATGAAATCGGAGTTACCATTTTTTATTTAATAAATGGTCAATACTAAATTTCCCTGGGCCAGTCACAGCTAACAGTAAGAAACCGCCTGCAATAGTAAAGTTTTTCATAAACATTAAGCTATTTGGTGCCACGCTAAAGTCGATATGGAACAGTAGCGCCGTTAATACGGTAAAGCCTGCAGTAAATAGGGCTACAGTTCGTGTTAAGAAACCAAATAGAATGGCTAAACCGCCACCAAGTTCTAATAAAATGGTTAAAGGTAATAAAAAGCCTGGAACACTCATTGCTTGCATGTATTGCTGTGTTCCTGCGTATGCATCTCCCAGTTTTCCATACCCAGCAACAATGAACAGAATTGGCATCATAATACGAGCTAACAATACCGCACCACTTTCTAAATTTTTCATTAAGATTCTCCAGACTAATAAGCCATTAAATATAAATTATTTGCGATATGTGTCGCTTTGTAATGTTGTTTTCAGCACAAATAGGCAAGAAAACATTTGATGGACTTATAGTAGTCATTTGCTTTTTCAATAAAAAGCAAAGCTTATTAACAAAGATGGTCAAAAAAATTGAATGGAGATGGAGGGGGAACTAGCTAAAGTGAAGAGGTTTAATTTAACATATTGATTTTAATTGAAACTATTTCTTTCCTGCATTGATCGTACTTTGAATTGTTCTTGCTATGCCCCACATCGTGAAGGCTTTTTTCCCTAATTGGAGTATGCGCTGTGGTCTTTTCAGTGAATAAATTGAAAGCAGGCCTGTTGCCGCAATAAATAAAGGGCGGAAGGTAACCAAGGTTTTCCATGTGCGGTCATAAGGGGCTGTCACATGTAGCCAATCTTCAGAACTTGCAGCAAGGTCGCTCCGTTGCTGCTCAATTCTGTTGAGTAATCGCTGTTTTTTTGCGGCAAGTAATTGGCGTTTATTTCTGGTCATTATCCTTACCTGCTAATGCACTTGCATCTTGGCTTAATTGCTCCCGTGTGGAGCTCAATAAGGTAGATTGCTTCGCTTTTTTGAGGGCCCAAATAGCAAAAATAATGGCGAGTAGAACTAAACATCCTGTTGTTATCGCCAGGGCTTGATAACGATAAACAGGGTCTACAGACCAAAAAATGAGTCCAATTAGACACATTAGACCAAAAGCAGTAAAAAGAAGCGCTAGCCCAACTAACAATAGCAGTTGGATAAAATTAACTTTTTCTTCTTCAAGCTCAACAGCAATGAGCTGAAGGCGAGTTTCAACAATATTAACGGTGATACTCGCGATACGCTGTAGTATTTCAAGGACCCCTTTACCGGGGCCCTGACGTTGTTGATTTTGTTCCATAAGTCATTAACGTTTCGCGAGAAGTACGCCAAGAACCACACCAACAGCAGCACCGATACCGATACCAGTCCATGGGTTTTCTTTGACATAGTTGTCTGCGCGGCCCGCAATTTCTTTAGTTTGTTCAGTGATCCTTTCAGTCGTTTGACCGAGTTTAGCGCGAGATGAGCAAAGTGCGTCTTTCGCTTTGGATTTCAAGCTTTCAATCTCTTCTTTCGATTTCTCGCCTGTATCATTCAATACAGCTTCAAGAGAGTCAGCTAACGCTTTGAGTTCTGCGCGTAGGTCTTCTGATGAATGATTTGATGACATGTAGAACCTCCTATCAATAGAAAAGAAACTTCACTGTATTAACAATAACCGTTTTTACATTAAGTGCAATGAGTTATTCAACAATAAATTGTGGGCTCAGAAAAAATGTAAAAAACAGTATTAATAGAAATATCTTTATTTTCAATTGGTTATTTTTATCGTGATGAACCGAAACATTGAGAGGTAAAATTAAGTAAAAATGAAAATGCGGGAACAGGGCGTTCCCGCACGGAGGATTAATTTGCTTTTTTATTTGAGAACTTTTTCTTGACGACAACGGCAATGCTACCAATTAGGCCAAGGATCAGTAGCCCTACAGGGATCAACATCAAAATATTCATAATATGATGTTCATATTGTAGGAAAATAGGGCTTTTACCAAAGCCATAACCAATCGCAGTCAAAATTAACACCCACAGTAAGCCACTTAACCAATTAAATACTTGGAAACGACCATTTTGCAAGCCTGCAAGACCTGCGATAGTTGGAAGTAGTGTTCTGACAAAAGCTAAAAAACGGCCAATTAATAAGGCAGCAAGGCCATGACGGTGGAACAAGCCATAAGCACGTTGGTGGTAGTGTTCAGGTAAGTGCGCTAGCCAGCCTTTAACAATTCGTGTGTTACCCAGCCATCGCCCTTGTATATAACCAACCCAGCAGCCTAAACTGGCACCAGCGGTTAAAATTACGATGGTGAGCGGATAACTTAACGCGCCTTTAGCGATGAGTACACCAACTAAAATCAATAAGCTATCACCAGGTAAAAACGCTGCAGGCAATACCCCATTTTCAAGAAACAAGATAGCGAACAGCATGAAGTAAATCGACCACACTAACGCAGGGTTAGATAAGGTGACATAATCTTGGTGCCAAAGGGCGAAAAAAAGTTCTTTAACTAATTCCATTAATGTTTCCTAAACGGCAATAACAGCAACAAACTTGTTGTTGGGCAGGGAGAAATGGATTAAGTGAATGCCAAAGTGAAAGTAGTGTTTCCTCAGGCTGTTAGTGTAAAACACGCTCACTTTAACAAAACAGAAAATAACTAAACAGCAAATTTTAAGCTTATTTTTAGAATTCAATTAAGTTTTGGTTTATTTTTACAATTTATCGTGAGGTATGTAACGATGTAAAGTGCTTAAAAACGGCTTTTAGCCTGTTTTTTTCTCAGAGTATGCGAAATATACTGGTTAATTTATCTTTTAATGTAAAAAAATAACGATAAAACAATAACGGCTAATTATTGCATTTTAAGACTATTTACCGTATCTTATCGCCATAGCAAAGGGGAGTAACTTCTTCTTGTCGGTTTATCGTCATTACGGTGTACATATTACACCCGGTAGCCGAGCACCACAGTTCCCTATTTTCGGGGTGTTTGTGTTGTAAGTGAGACCTTGCCAGAAGGCGAGGTTTGCTCATAATTTACAACCAAAAGAAATAACTTGTGGTTAACGAATTTTAAGCGGCTGATGTCTTCTGGATATCAGCCGCTTTTTTGTTTTTAAGGGAAAGGAAAATGCACTCAGTTGGTAACCCAATTTTATGGGGTAGTTTTGCCGTTATTATTTTACTTATGTTACTCATTGATTTGTTCTGGCAAGGGAAACACAAAGGCCAAGCAATGTCGATGAAACAAGCTGCGGCTTGGAGTATTGTGTGGGTAACGCTTTCACTGCTCTTTGCAGCAGGCTTTTGGTGGTATCTTAATGAGAACGTAGGACGTGAGTTTGCCGATAGCCAAACCATGGCGTTCTTAACGGGTTATTTATTAGAAAAAGCATTAGCTGTCGATAACGTATTCGTCTGGTTAATGTTATTTAGTTATTTCGCGATCCCAGCCAATTTACAGCGTCGCGTGTTGGTCTATGGAGTATTGGGCGCTATCGTACTTCGTACGATTATGATTTTTGCAGGTAGTTGGTTAGTCACACAATTTAGCTGGATTTTATATGTATTTGGCTTGTTCTTGCTATTTACGGGTTTGAAAATGGCTTTTGCTAAAGAAGATGACTCGCCAATTACGGATAAACCGTTAGTAAAATGGGTTCGTTCTCATTTACGTATGACGGATGAATTGCATGGTGAGAAATTCTTTATTAAACGTAATGGTGTCCTGTTTGCGACCCCACTTATTTTAGTACTGATCTTAGTTGAGATTAGTGATGTGATATTTGCAGTGGACAGCATACCCGCTATTTTTGCGGTAACAACTGACCCATTCATTGTTTTAACATCGAATTTATTTGCTATTTTAGGCCTGCGAGCCATGTACTTCTTGTTGTCTGGGGTTGCTGAGAAGTTCTCAATGCTAAAATACGGTTTAGCAGTGATTTTAAGCTTTATCGGTATAAAAATGCTGTTAATTGATATTTTTCATATTCCAACGCCGATTTCGTTGGGGGTGATTGCGTCAATCTTAGTCGTAACGTTAATCATTAATGCCATTGTTAATAAACGTAACGAAGCAAAAAGTTAATTTAACTTTTTCACTTTTAAATCCTCTACTGTAAAAGTAGGGGATTTTTTTTAACTCTATGAAAATACTCAACCATTTTACTCCTCTCATTCTACTATAAGAAACAAAACTCTATTGAGATCACAGTTATGTAAAATGTTTGTTAAACAAAATCAATCATTGTGTATATTTTGAATAATTGCCTTTTCAGGCGACTATTATTCCTTATACTTGCTGTGCAAACACATTTAATTCCTAATAAAGATAAATAATATAGGTCTATTATGGATACAAATAAAACAGGGTTATGGCGAGTTATTAGCCAAGGTAGTCTAGTCAAGCAGATACTGGTTGGCTTGATAGCAGGTATTTTGCTTGCATGGTTATGGCCATCTGCTGCAAAAAATGTCGGGTTGTTAGGGGATTTATTCGTTAGTGCATTAAAGGCTGTTGCGCCTGTATTAGTATGGGTGTTAGTGATGTCATCCATTGCTAACCACCGCCAAGGGCAAAAAACCAATATCAAACCCATACTGGTCTTATATATTTTGGGAACATTTTTTGCCGCGGTTGTCGCTGTTATTGGTTCTTTCCTATTTCCATCAAATTTAGTGTTAGTGGTCGGTGATACACAGCTAAATCCTCCGGGAAATATTGCTGAAGTGTTAAAAGGTTTGCTAATCAATATATTTGCGAACCCTATCGATGCACTGATTAAGGGCAATTATATTGGTATTTTAGCGTGGGCGATTGGGTTGGGTATTGCACTGCGCCATGCAAATGAAACCACAAAAAATTTAGTTCATGATTTTTCTAATGCAGTAACACAGCTGGTACGTGTTGTGATCCGCTTAGCGCCTTTAGGGATTTTTGGCTTGGTTGCTTCAACTATCGCAACGACAGGTTTTTCAACCTTAAAAGGTTATATCCACGTTCTCGCAGTTTTAATTGGCTGTATGTTGATTGTTGCTTTGGTTGTTAACCCACTGATTGTCTATTGGAAAATGAAGCGCAACCCATACCCATTAGTTTTAGCTTGCTTACGTGAAAGCGGGGTAACGGCATTCTTTACGCGTAGTTCCGCAGCAAATATTCCTGTGAATATGGGGATGTGCCGTCGTATGAATCTGCACGAAGATACCTACTCTGTTTCTATCCCATTAGGCGCAACCATCAATATGGCAGGCGCAGCGGTAACGATTACAGTGCTGACGTTAGCCGCGGTACACACTTTAGGTATTCCTGTTGATATCCCAACAGCATTACTATTAAGTGTAGTGGCCGCAGTCTGTGCGTGTGGCGCTTCTGGGGTTGCGGGCGGCTCACTGTTATTGATCCCATTAGCTTGTAACATGTTTGGTATTTCAAATGAGATTGCGATGCAAGTGGTTGCGGTTGGTGTGATGATTGGCGTGTTACAGGATTCAGTCGAAACAGCGCTTAACTCTTCAACTGACGTGTTATTTACTGCGGCTGTGTGCATAGCGGAAGATGAAAAACTGGCTAACGCTGAAGCACGGTTATCTCACCGCGATTAATTGTGTGAACCAAAAGAAGGGCAGGGACTGTGAAAGCAATCTCTGCCTTTTTTTTGGGATATGTGATAAACCCTAGCGAAAATCCCGAACAACGGAGCAGAAAAATTAAAGCTGATACGCAATTTTCATACCTTGCTCGATAGCGCGGCGCGCATCCAGCTCCGCGGCGACATCAGCACCACCAATAACATAGGCATTAATCCCACGTTCTGCTAATTGTACTTTTAATGGGCGGTAAGGCTCTTGCCCTGCACATAAAATCACATTATCAACGGGAAGGCACTGGATTTCATTTTGATAACGAATATGTAGTCCTTCGTTATCAACTCGCATATATTCAACACCATTTAGCATCTGCACGCCCCGCTTCATTAGGGATAAGCGATGCACCCAACCGGTTGTTTTACCAAGACCCGCCCCGACTTTACTGTTTTTACGCTGTAATAAGTACAATTGGCGAGCTGATGCCATAAGGGATTTTTGTGGGGGAAATACGCCACCTTTTGAATGGATCGTGGTGTCAATATTCCACTCCTTATTAAATAGTGATGAATCTAAACTGCTACTTTTTCCTTCTTGGGTTAGCAACTCGGCAACATCAAAACCAATCCCCCCAGCCCCAATAATGGCGGCACTTTTCCCCACTGAACGTTGTTTGGTGATGACATCGATATAAGAAATGACTTTATGGTGGTCAACCCCTTCGAGCTGGATCTTTCGTGGAACGACACCCGTTGCAATAATGACCTCATCAAATCCAGATAAACAGTCAACATCGGCTTGTTGTTCAAGGCGCACATCAACATTTAATAGTTCCAGTTGTCGGCAGAAGTAACGAATAGTTTCATGGAATTCTTCTTTACCGGGGATTTGCTTCGCGAGGTTAAATTGCCCACCTATGTGGTTAGACTTTTCAAACAAAGTGACGCGATGCCCACGTTTTGCTGCATAAATTGCACAAGATAACCCGGCAGGCCCTGCGCCAACAATTGCGACAGATTTGCTCTGTGGGGCTTTTTCGTTAGGGTAATCCATTTCCCTAACGGCTTGTGGGTTAACCAAACAACTGGCGAGCTTTCCACTAAAGATAAGGTCGAGACAGGCTTGATTACAACCAATGCAGGTATTGATTTCATCAGCTCGATTTTCTGCTGCTTTACGGACAAATGCTTCATCAGCAAGAAACGGCCGAGCCATTGAAACCATATCTGCTTGATGATTGGCAATAATATGTTCTGCAACAAAGGGGTCATTGATGCGATTTGTGGTTATCAGCGGAATATTCACTTTTCCCATTAATTTTTGCGTAACCCAACTAAACGCACTACGGGGAACTTGTGTTGCTATCGTAGGTACTCGAGCTTCGTGCCAACCAATACCCGTGTTGATCATACTGGCACCTGCGTTTTCAATTTTTTTGGCAAGAAATTCAACTTCTTCCCATGTTGAGCCTTCTTCAACTAAATCCAACATGGAAAGTCGATAAATAATGATAAAGTTTTCCCCAACGGCTTCCCGTATTTGTCGCACGATTTCAATGGGAAAGCGAATTCGGTTTATGTAACTCCCACCCCATTCATCAGTTCTATGGTTGGTACGCTTGGTAATGAATTGGTTAATTAAATAACCTTCGGAACCCATAATTTCAACACCATCATACCCAGCTTGCTGAGCTAGCTTGGCTGTTGTCACGAAGTCATCAATCGTTTTTTCAACTTCATCAGTTGAAAGTTCTCGGGGGGCGAAAGGAATAATTTCTGCTTGAATAGGGCTTGGCGCAACTAATTTAGGGTGCAGCCCATAACGCCCTGCATGCAAGATTTGTAAGGCGATTTTACCATCTGCTTGGTGGACGGCATCCGTGATTTGTTGATGAAATGAAAGCTGGTTTTTATCGTTTAATACCGCGCCATGAGCGGTAAGCGCCCCCTCTGGATTGGGGGCGATACCACCGGTAATGATGAGGCTGACACCATTTTCAGCGCGTAGGCGGTAAAAATGTGCTAGTCGCTCACTGCCTTGTGGGTGTTCTTCAAGCCCAGTATGCATTGAACCCATCAAGATGCGATTTTTTAGGACGGTATGGCCTAAATCAAGTGGGGTAAAGAGGTGTGGGAAATTGCTCATTATTATACTCCCATTCGGGATTTCATTAACAGGTCAGATGAGTTAACTGTAGCGTAATGAAGGGGTAATTTGGTAAAGATGTTAAAATTTTGTGATTTTTATCATATGTTTTCGGTTAAATAGCTGAGTGTCATAAAAAAATAGGTGTTTTTTTGTTTTTATGTCATAAAAAGAGATTAAAAAAAGAAACACACAGCATAAAGAGCAATATAGGGAAACCATGATGAAAGAGATTTGCCAAGCTATTACTTTAGAAGGTGAATACGTTCGCCTTGAACCTCTATCTCACCAATATGACGTCGAACTGGCAGATATCATTCGGCGAGATGGGCTGCATAATTTGTGGTATGCCTTAGTGCCTGAGCCTGAATATTTCTCTCAAGATGTGGAAAAGCGCCTGGAAAATTTCAAGAAAAAGGAATGCTTACCTTTTGTGGTGATCGATAAACGAAGCGATAAACCAGTGGGTATTACTTCTTATAACCGTGTGGACCATGCAGTAAGGCGGGTTGAAATTGGGGCCACTTGGTATGGAATAGAGGTGCAACGTACCGCATTAAATACAGAGGCTAAATATTTGCTGTTAAAACATGCCTTTGAGGAATTAGACTGCGTTGCAGTGGAGTTTCGTACACATTTTTTAAATAGCCAAAGTCGCCGTGCCATTGAACGTTTAGGGGCTAAGCTCGATGGTATCTTGCGCAACCATATGAAAACTAAAACGGGTGAATTGCGTGATAGCTGCATATATAGCATTATCGAGTCAGAATGGCCGTCGATAAAACACCACTTAGAATGGCTGATGGTAAAACCGCGCTAAGGCTAGGTGTGGGGAAATAGCCCACCGGAAGGTGGGCAATGTTAGCTATAAATACTCATGCATTGGTTTGGTCATAAATACATTATTTGGCATTTTTTCTGTGGTGGTATAGCCTGCTGGGCTATTAATCAGTGCAGGAATGCGGTTCACTAAATTTGCACAGGTTAATTCTACGGTTGCTGGGTTATTCACCTCAATTGAGGTGTCGGGTTCACCAATTAACTGCCAGCTATTTTTATCACACTCACCCGCTGTTAAGATTTTCCCAATACACTCTGTTTCGAGGGTAATACCTTCTGCGGTTTCGGTGATCACCACCGCAGATAAGCCTAAGACATCCCCTTTTTTAACAGTCATTTTGAGCGTTTCGGAGTAAATATCTTGCTGGGCAATTTGCGGTACACAGCGCTGAGTTTGGCTGGTGATCGTTAACCCAAGGCGGCTACATAGCCAGCCGTTTTGTGTCCACATATACGGTGGTGCATATTCACCGCTTTCGATTTTCTGCGAAATAACATCGTAAGGTAAGTCATTATAGTTACCAATTTGTTTGTCGAACTCATCAACAGTTAAACCCGCACCGTGACCGACAGCAAGAGCGATACCGTAATCTTCAACGTTATAGCAGCTAGAACCTTTAATTTTCACCAATTTGTGCATGGAGCCTGCTAAGGTGTCAATAAGTACGCCCCAATACATATCAGGGTAGCCACTGCCCGCAAGGGTACAATTATTTTCTTTGGCTAATGCATCAAGCTTTTGTGTAATTTCAGGTGATGAATTCCATGGGTAAAGAGCTTCTTCTCCGGTTGAAATGGCGTTTACACCATGACGAGCAAATAGGGAGAATGCGTCTTCTAAATCAGCCATGGTACTCAATGTTGCGATGATGCCAACATCAGGCTTTAAGGTTTCGAGGGTTTTATCCGCTTCATGTAGCGGCTGTACTTTTACCCCTGTTGGCGTCGTTCCTGCAATTTCACCTATATCTTTGCCAATAACGGCTTCATTGATATCAAAAGCCGCCACAACTTCAGCACCATGCTCTTGCAAGTAACGGATCAAAAATTTACCCATTTTTCCGCAACCATATTGAACTGCACGTACTTTTTTCATCATTATTGTCCTATATGCGAATTATCTATAGACCATATTGTGAGATTTGAATATAAAAAATATTGTTCTATATCAATTGTTTGAATAAAGAATTTTTAATAAAATTGATTGCAATTATGATGTTGTTTTTATTGTTAATTTGATATTGGTGAGAGTTAAATATAGATAAAGTGCGAGAAAGTGATTTAAATAAAAAATAGCAGGGCTCATTAAAATTGCAAAAAACGACGTTCGAATGATAGTAATAGCCTGTGCTATCGCATTGAATTATAAGAAAGGTAACTAGGTTGAACACAATTTCATCATACGGTTTCGAAACACTAGACCTAAGCTAAAACTACACGTATAATCCTCTCCACTTTGGCCCCTTAGCTCAGTTGGTTAGAGCAGTCGACTCATAATCGATTGGTCACTGGTTCAAGTCCAGTAGGGGCCACCAAATTTTAGCTGTTAAATCAGCGCATTAAGCCACTTTTAACGAAGTGGCTTTTTTGTATCTAAAAGCCAATGGCGACGAAATGGCGACAGAGATTCACCGCTGCTATTGATTCTAAGGATTTATACATATGAGTAATTCCGAAGTAACCCCTAAATACAGTTCTTTTCTTGTTCTTTAGATAAATTGCAATTCATTTTTTTTCGTACATAATCAATCATTGTTGATGTAATAACGATCAATCAAGGTGAGCTAATGTCTTGTGGGATAAAAGTCTCTGGAAGTTCAAACATTCGAATATCAAATTGTTCTTTTAGTGGGTTAGATGTTGGAATAGATGCAGAGTATTCTAATAATATAAGTGTTTCTGGTACTAACTTTAACGATGTAAAAACTGGGGTAAAGCTCAATAAAGTAAATGGATTTAAAGCAACTAATAATACTGACAGTTATACTAGTAATGGTTGTTTTAGATTTTCAATAGTTTCGGTTGCTGTAAGTAACATCTTAAATTTAAAAAGGATATCTTAATGCCTATGTTTGAAATTAAAGACAGTGAGAATATTGAACTAGACAATAACAAAACAAACCAGACAACTTTAGCTAAGTTGGACGGTGTTCGTAATTTAAAAGCAACTAATAATACTGTAGATACTGCCCCTAAAAATGAAGATGAGCTTTTTGAATGTAAACCTGGGTTTTGGGGGTTT
This sequence comes from Providencia sp. PROV205, assembly GCF_028479505.1. Lineage (NCBI taxonomy): Bacteria > Pseudomonadati > Pseudomonadota > Gammaproteobacteria > Enterobacterales > Morganellaceae > Providencia > Providencia sp. PROV205. The sequence continues at coordinate 114,619 of NZ_JAMPNU010000002.1, forward strand.
AGTGTTAATCTCAAAGTTCTATTTAAGAAACTTTTTAGACGTTAATAGTATTTTCAGTTTTTCAATTCTTCTCAAGGTGCGTAGCTACAGGCCTTTTGAAATCATGCGGCTCATTTCTCGATCCAATCAAATCCACGTAAAATAGAATTTTCCTTTATCTTTCATTGCATTGTGTCTTTAGCTCAATCCATTTAGTGATCCAAAAACTGAAATCTATTGAAATTCTTTGCACAGATTTCAGTTTGAGATTTTCGGTAACTCCCTAGCACTGGCGCGGCTTGGCGATATGTTTTGTAGAATTTCAAAACTGAAATAAAGTTTAGATCCAAAACGCGCAGGCGGGTGCGGTGTAGTGCATTTTACGTGGTAGGTAACTTTATTTCGTGGGGTAGCGCTGCATCAGCACTATGTTATTGATGTGATCCAAATGAAAGGTTGCTTGATGTGGTTTGACTGTTGGTAGGCTGTAGATCGCATATAGGCTTACCTATGATGGGCTACAAATATTAAAGGCTACCGATGGTGGTCGGTAGCCTTAGTTACGTTTTCGTCATTACATGAATGAGCGAATCAATTTTAGTACAGCAGTAATTGCTACTAAAACGATGATTAAAGTATCTAATACTTGTTTCATCCGCCTGACTCCTTAAATTAAGGAGTGCGATTAACCTAGTATCACCCTTACACTGCCTGTCAATCTAGGCTTCATCATAGTTAGTTGAAGAATGTCGCACAACTTGGTTAGGGCATTAAGACAGCACCACCTGTTACTTAACCAGGGCTTAACTTTCCGTATATAAATACGAAATGTAGAATTCCGTTTCCACTAATCAAAAAGAGCAACTTTTTGATGTGCATTAAGACCATGCCAGCGACATCCATCTAACTGCGCATAATTATAGTGAGAATTTAAACCAGATCAATCGATTAAATTTAATAATGTGAAAAAACAAAAAAACCCAACTGGTGAGGTCGGGTTTCTTTGATTTCAAGTAAAGACTTGATATGTCTTAGCCCTTGTTGGTGCAAGGGAGCGCATCTCATTATTGCGCGACATTCTTCAACTAACTGAAATTAGTTTAATACTTTTGGTCTTAAATCTCAACCAATAACTGGTTGATACTTTTCTTTCAGGCCATCTGATTTATTTGCTGTGCTTTTGATGGCATCGGCATTCAGTGGCGTTCCTGTGTTGTGGTGGCTGTGGCTTGCTGTCAGTTCGGCCAACTCTTTCACAATATCTAACGTATCAATCATCAACTGCGCCACGTTAATTTCTTGGCTACCAATCCACACAACCGGTGCAATGATTTCTTGTTTGGTACCCGCGATACTTTGCTTGAGTGCGCCTACCTTTTCAATCAGCTTTTGGCCAATGGTGAGTGTGGCATCTTCGGCAATATCAATCTCCGCTTTTTTGCCGATGCTGGTCACTAAGTTACCTTTTGATGCAATGCTGTAATCACCATCGGCTATCTGTTGGATAGCGCCTGCCAGTAATGTTGCTGTGCCCAGTCCCATGGTTTTATCGGTGGCTTGAATGGTGGTATTTCGGGTGGCTATTAGCAATCATGTCGCGGATGGTCGATTTTGAAAGCCCTGAGTGTTGGCTAAATGCCTAAACTGTGAGGTAAGGGGATGGAATGTTAATTGAAATTATAGATCTCATAAGGCAAAATTTCCTATTCGTATTTTATCTGGTCGCATCCAGTTTTATTGGTTTTTAACTACAAAGTAAGATGGTCTTATTTCCCATTTAACTATAAGTTAAACTAATTAAGTTTTTAGCGAATTTGACGTAATGGCTATGGGAAAATTTAATTTAGAGATGTTTGGCGAAAGCGCACCAGTTCTGGGTCGTATCATTGAAGCATACGGCTTCAGCTCTAAGCTGATGCTCGCACAGCACTTTGAAATGGCTTCTAGTAGCCTTGCGGGTAGATACAAGAGAGAGAACTTTCCGGCTGATTTGGTTGTGCGCTGTGTCGCTGAGACAGGGGCTAGGTGGTCAGAGGCTGAAAATTTAACCGCCATACAGATTCGAAATAATACGGTGACCTTTACCAAGACAAAAGGGAAGCGCAACCGTTCTATTCCTATCAGCGAAGAATTAATTGCAGAATTACCGAAAGTTAAAGGTTCTAAACGGTTATTTAAATCCTGTTATTCTGCATTTCGTTCAGCCTTAAAACGCACAGGTATTGAGTTACCAGAACGCCAATCGTCACATGTTTTACGCCACACCTTTGCATCTCACTTTATGATGTCCGGTGGTAATATTTTAGTATTACAAAGAATCCTTGGCCATACTGATATCAAAATGACAATGCGGTATGCCCATTTCGCCCCAGATCATCTTAATGATGCACTGGTTTATAATCCTTTGGTGAAGTTGAAGATATGAGCTTAGTAATAATCATATTATTAATTATATTAGTGCCTGCTATTCTTTTTTTATGTTTACTAAAAAAAAGAAAATGGAAGTTTTGGCTAGATGAATCTAGCCTACATGTGCAGCCACTATTCTGGTTTTTAGTTTTTCTTCCACTCATTATCAGTGGTATTGCATGGGTATTAGTTGCTCAGGATTATGAGTTAGATGTATCGACTAGGGGTTATAGTCGGCTCATGGATAATGCGAAATTTCCATTTTTAATTTTAGCTTTATCACCAATTTTAGGTGCATTTGTAACAAGTGCTCATCGTTCACTTCAAACAGAACTTCAAATAAAAACAGCTAAAGAACAGTTAGACGAAGCTCAAAAGAAAAATAAAGTTGATATTTATTTTTCTAGAAGAAAATACATAATAGAAAGGTTAGCAGGGGTAAGGTCTGAGTACTTATCTAGTGATTTTAATTCAAATTATATATATGAGCTAGCATACAATTTTAATGATTATACTGATGAGGTAAATGATTCATTTTATAAAAATTTAAATTTAAGACTGGAGTATATAAGGGGAATGGTAGGAAGAATTAGATATGATTTAGATAAAATAGATAATAATGAAGATTATATTAATGCTATTGAGAGTGCATCTATATATCGAACTAAACAGTTAGTAAATATGATGTGTGATTTGTTTGGCTATATAGGCTCTAATTTGAATAAAAATAATGAATTTGAAAATAAGGTAAACATGATTCACAGTTTTTATCCTAAAAAAGGAAAAGTTTTCAATTCAAATGATTTTTCTACATTTTTATCTGTTTATACGGCAGAAGTTATGTTTGAGCTTGAAAAAATCAAATCAGTGATTAAAGAAATATGCGTAATATTGCTACTTAGAAATGATATTCAGGACATGATACCTGAGCTAGGGAATGATTATATATCGCATGGTGATACAGTGTATTGTTCAATTTTCACGCCTAGTAATGGCGACATATTGGCGGCAGAGAACCAGAACCCTCCTGAATAACCATCAGTCACCGTTTTCTATCCTTTTGATAAATATGTAATTTATTGATTTATAAAGGATAGGGAACGTACTCATAATCGATTGGTCGCTGGTTCAAGTCCAGCAGGGACCACCAAATTTTAGCTGTTAAATCAGCGCATTAAGCCACTTCTTAGCAAGTGGCTTTTTTGTTTTTCTAAAACATATCACGCTAATGACTCACCAAAATACTTTTGTAATTCATCTCGGCTTTTAATTTCTTGTTAATCCGTATACTTGCTGGCTTTTTGAAGCTATGTGATGGATGTTGTAATCCTTTTTGTGACCTAAAAATTGAAATCATTTTTATATTCTTTTACTTTTTCTTCAGGAGCATTCCAATCACCATCGAATACAGTATAAGTAATATATCCTTTGTCGAGGTATCCAGTATCCGAATTATCATTTCTCATTTTTAATGCTTCAGGATTAATGAATTGCTTAGTTTTTCCTTCGGCGGTTATTTCATATAAAACTTGTGGTGAAACGGTATATTCGTTTTCAATAAACTTTACGCCTTTAATTTTATCTTTAGGTAGTGCAGGGTAATTAATGCTTAATCCTGATCTCGCTGGAAGTACTTTCTCGCCAGTCTCCCATTTTTTATTTAAATTATCAACGAGATCAACAATATAAGTGACTGAATCAGGCCAATATTTTTGGGTGCTAGGCCAACCTGATTTTATTTCTTCATCAGTCATAATATAACCAATACTTGCGGCTATCGCTGGGTAGCCAAGACGTACAGCGCGAGCTGCGGCTGAGACCGTTCCTGAATTAAGTTGCGAGGCTCCGGTATTTGGGCCATCGTTGACTCCAGAAATTACAAGATCTGGTGGTGTTTCCCGTAATAATCCCTGCAAACCAAAATCCAGTGAATCTGCAGGAGTACCAGGGAAGCAATAAGTACGCTCATCGACTTTTTTAACATCAAACTCTTTCCCTGCTTTGAATGTAATAGCAGTCCCTATTCCGCTTTGATTTGTTGCTGGACCGACAAGCCAAACATCATAACCTTTTGCATCTAATTGAGACTTTAATTCAGTTAGGCCAAATGCCTCACATCCATCGTCATTAACTAATAAAATACGCATTTTATCGTTGCTGGCTTGAGCTTGAAGTCCAAATAACGTTAATAAACTAATAGCTAAAATTGTTTTTTTCATTTTGCCCCTCGACACATGATTAGTGGTATTAAAATATATTGAATTTATAATCAAAAATAATATCTGCGGCGATAGCATTTCTTCGAATATAGTGGCCACTATCATCAAAAACAGGCTGTACGCGGTTTCCTTGTACTTGATATAACCAAGCTTTGGTTAATTTAGTAAATATCGTAAAGTTTTTTAAGCTTGGATCACTAGGTTGCCAAGCATTGATGAGATTAATCTCACCTGTTTTAATTTTATTATTTTTAAAATCAAACTGACCGTAATTTAATTGTACTGCAGAATAAAAATCTTCAGCATATTTATAATCAATAAGCCCTGTTAGAGCTAATTCACCATCACGCTGATAGTGATAAGCGGCAGATGACATAGGCTCAATACGCCAACGTGCATTTCTCAAAGGATGCCTGTCAAAATAACCGAGTGACCCGTCATTTTTTGAAGCATCAGTATAGCCAATACCCAGTTTCATACCTAAGGCATCATGTTACCATCTAACAGTACCTTCATAGACCCAAGAGGTGCCATTAGCGGCCTGCTGTGCGGAGGGCATATCTTTATATAATTCTAAAGGGACATTACCAAAAGCTTGGAACCCAAGAGTGATATTAGAATAAGGCATATAGCTTAGTTCAAGAACATGACGGTCAATGAAATCTTTCGCATAGCCATAATTATAACTGGCAGTGAGTTCTTTTGTTTTATAGTTGATACCACCCGCTGCGATATATTCAACAGGGGTTTTATTTGCACTATGGAATTTTTCTTTATTCGGGGTAAAGCGTTCCATAACTCTATCAACATATAGCGTATCGATTGAAAAATCCTGATATTTCAATGTGCCATCGAAAGAAACGCCTCATGGTTCAGGGCCAGCAACCAGTGGGGCAACACCTTTTAAGCGTTATAAATTATGGCCTTATTTAGGCGGTGTTAGAACTCCACTGATTGTGTCATGGCCTAGTTATACACAGCAACCAAATAGTATTCGCTCCCAATATGTTAGTGTCATTGATATTGCCCCTACAATTTTAGATGCAGCGGGAACTTCATTTACAACAGAGGTTGATGGGGGAAAACAAATTCCTGTGGCAGGTAAATCTTTCTTGGGAACACTAAATTCGGATGACGCAAAAACCCGTGACGTGCAGTATTTTTAACTGCGTAGTCAGCGAGCTATTACTCAAGGAGACTGGAGAGCTGTCGCATTACACCGTTACAACACCAGCTATGATGATGACCAATGGCAACTGTTCAATACAGCAGAAGATTTTTCTGAATCAACCGACTTAGCGAAAAAGTACCCAGAAAAACTGAAAGCATTGCAGCAATTATGGGGGGATGAAGCAAGAAAATATAGCGACCCAGCGGTCGTGGATCCTTCTGAGTTCTTCTACAACTTTAATCGTATGGAAGATGGTTTTATCAGCGATTAAACTGATAAATTCACTGTTATTGTTAAAATAGCCACAAGAATTGCTTTGTGGCTATTTCTATTGAGCGAGTATTGTTAATGTGTTTTTCATATTTTATTGATCTCAAGTGAAGTTTTTTTTATGTCTTCGCGGGAAAATATCCTCAGTGTATTAAGAGGGTGCACGAGTGAAAAACGGTATACAGTTACGCATCAAAGGGAAAGTGCAAGGTGTAGGTTTTCGCCCCTATGTTTGGCAATTAGCGCATCAATGCCAACTTTTAGGTGATGTGTGTAATGATGCTGAAGGGGTGCTGATTCGTTTATGTACTGATTCGGATCCCACTGAATTTACTCAGTTATTGTACCAACACTGCCCACCGTTAGCCCATATAGAAAGTATTGAACTGCAACCTTTTCAATGGGATAAATTACCCGACGCATTTACTATTCGCCGTAGTGGCGAAGGTAAAATGGATACTCAAGTCATCCCAGATGCTGCTACTTGTGATGCATGCCAACAAGAGCTTTTTGCTCCATCGAATCGACGTTTTCATTACCCGTTCACAAACTGCACGCATTGCGGCCCTCGCTTCACGATTATTCGTCGTATGCCTTATGATAGGCCCAATACTGCAATGGCCGATTTTCCTTTGTGTCCTAATTGCTTAGTGGAATATCAATCCCCAGCAGATAGGCGTTTTCACGCACAACCCAATGCCTGTGCGGTGTGTGGTCCTGAAATTAAATTGTGCGGCCCATCAGGAAAAATGATCGCAAATAAAGAGAATGCATTAGTCTTGGCAGTTCAGCAGTTATTGGCCGGGAAAATTGTTGCTATTAAAGGGATTGGCGGTTTTCATCTTGCTTGTGATGCAAGTAGTGATGAGGCGGTAGAAGCTTTACGAGGGCGTAAATGCCGCCCAACCAAGCCGCTGGCGGTTATGATCCCATCACTGAATTGGTTAGAGCAGCACAATATGCCGCTGAGTGATGGCTTACGTGCATTATTAGAAAGCCCTGCCGCTCCGATTGTATTGGTTAAAAATTGGAAAAATCCTGTATTAAGCCAATATATTGCGCCAAATCTAGCGGAAATCGGTGTTATGTTGCCTTCTAACCCATTGCAACACCTATTGATGGCACAAGTTAATCGCCCATTAGTGATGACGTCAGGAAATGCATCAGGGAAGCCCCCTGTGTTGAGCGAGCAAGCTGCGCTGGTTGATTTAGCCAATATCGCGGATGTTTGGCTCACTCATAACCGCGATATTGTCCAACGCGCAGATGACTCATTGGTGCGTTATCATGATGGACAAGCGGAAATGCTCCGCCGTGCACGGGGCTATGTCCCTGATGCGATTGACTTACCTAAAGGGTTTGAAAATTCCCCATCAATACTGGCTTTAGGGGCTGATCTTAAAAATACCTTTTGTTTATTGCGAGACAAAAGTGCAGTCATGAGCCAACACCTAGGCGACCTTGATGATATGGATATTTTTGAGCAATATCAGTCTGCGATTGCATTATTTGAATCTATTTATCGTTTTACGCCAACCGCTATAGTCTCTGATATGCATCCTAATTATGTGAGTACGCGCTATGGCGAGGCGTTATCACAGCAATTACGGATCCCATTGATAAAAGTGCAGCATCATCATGCACATATTGCTGCGGTAATGGCTGAGCATGGTTTGCCATTAAATGGAAGTAAAGTCATTGGGTTAGCTTTGGATGGTTTGGGGTATGGGGATGACCACCGGCTATGGGGAGGTGAATGCTTACTAGTGGATTATAAATCCAGTCAATATCTAGGAGGCTTGCCCCCAGTTGCACTGCCGGGAGGGGAATTAGCTTCTCGGCAGCCATGGCGTAATTTCCTTGCGCATTGTTTACAATTTGTTCCCCAGTGGCAAAAGCAAGAGAGCGCCGCTTATTTAATGTCATTTCCTTGGCAAGGCTTACAAAAGGCGATTGAGAAAGGAATTAATAGCCCAACGGCTTCATCTACTGGGCGGCTTTTTGATGCAGTTGCTGCAGCGTTAGGTATTTGTACGGCACAAACCAGTTGGGAAGGGGAGGCTGCTTGTCAACTAGAAGCGATTGCCATGAAATCACCCGTGAGCATACATCCGGTCACTATGCCATTAGTGGGGCGACAATTAGATTTATATACATTTTGGCAACAATGGATAGCGTACTGTGCGCCTAAACCACAACGGGCACATGCCTTTCATGTGGCATTAGCGCAAGGTTTTGCTGAGCTAGCAAGGAAGTCAGCGAACCAATATGGTACTAAGACAATTGTTTTGTCAGGTGGCGTGACTCATAACCAATTATTGAGAAAACTATTAGTGAATAACCTATCTGAGTTCGATGTGCTATATGCAAAACAATTTCCCATGGGAGATGGTGGGCTATCATTGGGGCAAGTCGCTATCGCTTCTGCGATGTTGAAAAATTAATCTATTACTAATGGGCAGTATTATATTTATAGGGTTGTATACTTACCTATTTTTTCTGCTTTTAATTTTAATAGATTATATTTTATTTTTGATATTGATTCTTATTTAACATATTTGTTTTTATATTAATGGTTGGGTTGTTATTAATACACCTATTCCGCTTAATTAATTATATTAAAATGATGGGTTTGGATATCACAATGAAAAATAAATGTTTTTTTTATTTTAAATGATGTGATGTATAACGCAGTATTGAAAATAAAATCTATTTATTTATATTTCCATTCTTGTTTTATTACGGGTTACTGAATCGATTTTTCTAGCAAATATATAAAAAAAATAAAATTTCTTATTGCCTTTTGATGAAGATCAAATGATTTAGGCGCGGTAGGAATAGGATCTTATTTTATATTTATACATCAGGTTACTTAAATAAGAATTTATTTCATTAGAGTTGGTTTTGTTTGCTTCTTAAATAGATAAATACAAGCAAAAAGCGTATTCATCATTTGTGTATAGGGCTTTGTGGTATTTATAACTTTAAGGTAGTAAACAAAAATCCCCTCCTAATGAATAGGTTTTAAGCCACCCATAATAATAGGAAAAAAGAATGATAGGAGATAACTCTATTATTTCTTCGCATGGCATTAACCGCCGTGATTTTATGAAGTTATGTACAGCACTGGCTGCGACAATGGGATTAAGCGGGAAGGCTGCTGCCCAAATTGCGGAATCTATTAGTGACCCAGCTCGACCTCCTGTCATTTGGATTGGCGCCCAAGAGTGTACAGGGTGTACGGAATCTTTGCTGTGTTCAACCCATCCAACTTTGGAAAATTTAATTCTCGATACCATCTCATTGGAATACCACGAGGTGTTGTCTGCCGCCTTTGGTGAGCAAGTTGAGCAAAATAAACATGATGCAATTGAAAAGTACAAAGGAAAATATGTTTTAGTCGTCGATGGTTCTATCCCATTGAAAGATGGTGGCATTTACTGCATGGTGGCGGGGAAACCGATTGTTGAGCATATTCGTGAAGTGGCTGAACACGCTGCGGCTGTGATTGCGATAGGTTCTTGCGCTTCGTGGGGCGGTGTTGCTGCGGCAGGTGATAACCCAACAGGAGCCGTGGGTTTAGATCAAGTCATTAAAGATAAAACCGTTATTAATATTCCAGGCTGCCCGCCTAATCCACATAACTTCCTTGCGACGGTCGCACACTTAATTACGTTTAATCGCCCACCAAAATTGGATAGCAAAAATCGCCCAATGTTCGCGTACGGTCGATTAATTCATGAACACTGTGAACGTCGCCCTCATTTTGATGCGGGCCGCTTCGCAAAAGAGTTCGGTGATGATGGCCATCGTGAAGGTTGGTGTTTATACCATTTAGGTTGTAAGGGACCTGAAACGTACGGTAACTGCTCCACATTGCAATTCTGTGATGTTGGCGGTGTCTGGCCTGTGGCAATTGGTCACCCTTGTTATGGCTGTAATGAAGAAAATGTAGGGTTTCATAAAGCTATCCACCAACTAGCAAGTGTTGAAAACCCAACACCACGTGTGGATAAACCGGATGTGAATAACCGCGAAGGTGGCCAAATTTCATCTACAGCTGTGGGGTTAATTGGTGGTGTTGTCGGGTTAGTGGCTGGGGTTAGCGTGATGGCGGTACGTGAATTAGGTCGTCAAAAACGCCAACAAGATACTGACTCACGGGGAGAATAACCGTGAATAGACGAAATTTTCTTAAACTCTCCGCTGGGGGAGCATTACTTGCGGGAAGTTCACCCAGCTTGGCGGGGCCTGAAAACCGCCCGCCAATTCCTAATTCTTTGGGGATGCTATATGACTCGACCCTGTGTATTGGGTGTCAGGCGTGCGTGACAAAATGCCAAGATATTAACCACCCGGAACGTAACCCGGTAGGGGAGCAAACTTGGTCAAATAATGACAAACTCACCCCTTATACCAACAATATTATTCAGGTTTGGAGCAGTGGAACAGGCGTTCATAAAGACCAAGAAAAAGACGGTTATGCCTACATTAAAAAGCAATGCATGCATTGTGTTGACCCTAATTGCGTGTCGGTTTGCCCTGTTCAAGCGCTGAAAAAAGACCCAAAAACTGGCATTGTTCATTACGATGCCAGCGTATGTACTGGTTGCCGTTATTGCATGGTGGCGTGTCCATTTAATATCCCGAAATATGCCTACGATGACAAATTTGGTGCAATTCATAAGTGCGAGTTATGCAACCAAAAAGGTGTCGAACGTTTAGACAAGGGCGGTTTGCCCGGTTGTGTCGAAGTTTGCCCAACAGGTGCAGTAATTTTCGGGACGCGTGAAGAATTACTCGCGGAAGCCAAAAAACGCTTAACACTCAAAGTGGGGGATGAGTACGGCTACCCAAGACAAACCTTACACAGCAATGACCCAAATGTGATTAAAGTGCCGAAATATGAGTCCCATGTTTATGGCGAACTTGAAGGCGGTGGTACACAAGTCATTGTTCTTTCCGGTGTGCCATATCAAAACCTTGGGCTACCTGAATTGGAGCAGTTGTCCACAGGGGCGCGTTCTGAATATGTGCAGCACACGCTTTACAAAGGCATGGTACTGCCATTGGCCGCGTTGGCAGGGCTGAGTTTCTTGGTGTATCGCAATACCAAGAATGACAAACACGAAGGAGATGACTCAAATGACGACGCATCATAAAGAGCAGCCGCTAGGCGGGCGTTTAGTCAGTTGGCCAATTATGGTCTTTGGGCCCTTAGTGCTGATTTGTGTCATCTTGATAGTTAAACGCTTGGTCTTCGGCTTAGGCTCAGTTTCTGACCTAAATGGTGGCTATCCTTGGGGGATCTGGATTGCTTTTGACTTGCTGATTGGAACCGGTTTTGCTTGTGGCGGTTGGGCGCTGGCTTGGGCGGTGTATGTATTTAACCGAGGTGAATATCACCCGTTAGTGCGCCCTGCATTATTAGCCAGTTTGTTCGGGTACTCTCTCGGTGGCTTGTCTATCACTATTGACGTAGGTCGTTACTGGAACTTGCCTTATTTCTACATCCCCGGTTTCTTTAACACCAACTCAGTGCTGTTTGAAACCGCAGTGTGTATGACGATTTATATCGGTGTGATGGCATTGGAATTTGCCCCTGCACTGTGTGAGCGCTTTGGTTGGAAGGTTTCGTTAAAACGACTGAATAAAGCGATGTTTTTTATTATTGCTCTTGGCGCATTACTGCCGATGATGCACCAATCGTCTATGGGTTCATTGATGATTTCGGCGGGGTATAAAGTCCACCCTATTTGGCAAAGTTATGAAATGCTGCCACTACTCTCATTACTGACTGCATTCATTATGGGTTTTTCCATCGTCATTTTCGAAGGGTCATTACTCCAAGCCGCGTTGCGGGGGCAAGGCGCTGATGAACGGCCGCTGTTTGTTCGTATCACTCGGATCTTGCAGGTATTGTTAGTGCTGTTCTTGGTCTGCCGTTTCGGTGAACTAATTTATCGGGGCAAGTTGCACCATATCTTCAATACCGATTTCTACGCCATGATGTTCTGGATAGAAACCGCATTAATGGTTTTCCCATTGATTATTTTCCGCATGCCATCATTGAGAAATGATTCGCGGTGGTTATATGCAAGCGGTTTAAGCATGTTGATTGGGGCTGCCATGTGGCGGATGAGCTATTCCCTCGTTGCATTCAACCCAGGGGGGGGATACGACTATTTCCCAACAACAGAAGAACTTTTAATTTCAATAGGTTTTGTGGCAATAGAGGTATGCGCTTATATCTTATTGATCCGCTTATTACCTGTTATTCCAGCATTGAAAAAAACAACGATGAGCCATTCAGAGGCCCGAGGTAAAGCATGAGCCAACGTATAACAATAGACCCAGTCACTCGTATCGAAGGTCACTTACGCATTGATTGTGAAATTGAAGATGGAAAAGTCACCAAGGCTTGGGCTTCAGGCACGATGTGGCGTGGTATGGAAGAGATAGTCAAAGGGAAAGACCCCCGTGATGCATGGATGATTATGCAGCGCATTTGTGGGGTTTGTACCACGGTGCACGGTATTGTGTCGGTACGCACTATTGAAAGTGCTTTAAATATTGATGTGCCAGTGAATGCGCAGTATATCCGTAATATGATTTTAGCCGCGCACACCATTCAAGACCATATAGTCCATTTTTATCAATTATCTGCATTAGATTGGGTGGATATCACCTCTGCATTGAATGCAGACCCAAATAAAGCAGCAGAAATCTTGAACGGCGTTTCGACGTGGCCATTGAATAGCCCAGAAGAATTCACGCGAGTTCAAGATAAAATTAAAAAACTGGTTGCCAGTGGGCAATTGGGTATTTTTGCCAATGGGTATTGGGGGCACCCAGCGATGAAATTGTCGCCGGAGGTGAACTTAATCGCCGTAGCTCACTATTTACAAGCCCTTGAATGTCAGCGAGATGCCAACCGAATTGTAGCGTTATTAGGGGGGAAAACACCGCATATTCAAAACCTTGCCGTTGGTGGTGTCGCAAATCCTATTAACCTTGATGGTGTCGGGGTTCTGAACCTCGAGCGTTTGATGTATGTAAAATCCTTTATTGACCGTTTAGGGGATTTCATTGAGCAAGTGTATAAGATTGACGCCGCTGTTATTGCTGCGGGCTACCCTGAATGGCTCGAAGTTGGCCAAGGCGCGAAACATTATATGTGTATGCCTGAAATGCCAATGGATGGTAAAAATGGCAGCTTCTTGTTACCGGGTGGCTACCTTGAAAACAGCGATTTTAGTACTTATCGCCCCATTACAAGCCATATGGATGAGTATTTGATCAACGGCATCAAAGAAAGTAGCAAACACGCGTGGTACAAAGAAAATGAACCACAGGCTCCATGGGAAGGCACCACTAACCCAGATTACACAGGGTGGGACGATGACGGTAAATACTCATGGGTAAAAGCCCCAACTTTTTATGATAAAACCGTCGAAGTCGGGCCGCTTGCTGACTTGTTGTGTAAATTAGCGGCAAAACATGAGCCGACAGAAAAACACTTTAATGATGTGGTAAATCTGTACCAAACACTGACGGGCAATACGATTAGTGTGGATCAACTGCATTCAACATTGGGCCGAATTATCGGACGCAGTGTTCGCTGCTGTGTGCTGAATGAAACTCTGTCTATTCAATGGCAAGCGCTGGTCGATAACATAGGAAAAGGCGATTACACCACCTTTGTAAAACCCGTATTCCCTGAAAATGCCACTATTAAAGGTGTTGGTTTTGGGGAAGTCCCACGTGGTTTATTGTCGCACTGGGTTGTAATCAAAGACGGTAAAATTGAAAATTACCAAGCGGTAGTGCCATCCACTTGGAACTCAGGCCCTCGTAACTTCAATGATGAGCCAGGCCCTTATGAGCAAGCATTGGTAGGAACTCCTGTCGCTGATCCCGCTAAACCCCTTGAAGTGGTGCGAACTATTCACTCATTTGACCCTTGTATGTCTTGTGCTGTGCACATTGTTGACCCAGAAGGTGGCGAAGTCACTAAGGTTAAGGTGCTGTAATGCGTATTTTAGTTTTAGGTGTTGGCAATATATTGCTGAGCGATGAAGGGATTGGGGTACGCATCGTTGAGGCTTTAGAGCAGCGCTATCACCTGCCTGAATGCGTGGAAGTGCTAGATGGTGGAACGGCGGGAATGGAATTGATTGGCCCGATGGCAGATAGAGACCATTTGATCATTGCTGATGTTGTGTTATCGAGCCAGCAGGCTGGCTCGATTTTAGTCTTGCGCGATGACGAAGTTCCTGCACTGTTTACGCGTAAAATCTCCCCGCATCAACTCGGTTTATCAGATGTGCTATCCGCTTTGCATTTAACCGATGAATTCCCACAGCGGCTAACATTAGTTGGCGTTGTGCCTGGATCCCTCGAACCGCATATCGGTTTGACGGCAATAGGGCAGGCCGCTTTAGAGCCAGCTTTACAAAAGGTTATTGAGGTTTTGCGAAGCGAAGGCTTGGAAATCATAGCGAAAGAAGAGAGTTTGCATGCCGGATGACATCTTAGGTTATGAAACTAATCCTCGGCCTCTAGTTGAGGCCGCATTTACGCGAGTTGCTGAACAATCGATGCATGATTTGTCATTTTTGCATCCGACTATGCCTGTGCACGCCAGTGAGTTTGGCCTGTTCGAAGGGCAATGGGTGGGCGTGGTGATCACGCCTTGGATGCTCAGCGCGATTATTCTACCGGGGCCTGAACAATACTGGCCTCGTCGCGTGGTCGGTGACAAGGTTGGGCTAATCCTCCCCTATGGTGAAATGACGTATACCGTGGGGGAATTAGACGGCTTGACCCAATATTTTGCTTGCTCATTAATGTCGCCATTAGAAAAGAAACTGACACCAGAACAAGGTATTCACCTAACGGATGATTGCCAGCGAATATTGTTATCGCTTCCAGTGAGTGACCCAAATATTCCTCAAGCACCTGAACGTAGAGCATTGTTTGCCCGCCACTTAAGGGGGCAGGATGCATGAGGTTTCGTTATGCCAAAGTACGATAGAAATTATTGAACAGCAGGCGAAAAAAAATGCAGTTAACCGAGTCACCGCTGTTTGGCTTGAAATCGGTGCGCTCTCTTGTGTTGAAGAGAGTGCCTTTCGCTTCAGTTTTGACGTCGTTTGTCGTGGGACGGTTGCAGAAGGCTGCCAGCTCCACATTATTTACCAGCCCGCACAAGCATGGTGTTGGGATTGCAGTGAAATAGTGGAAATAGATAGCCACCAATCGGTTTGTCCATGCTGTCAGGGGTTGAATCTGAAAGTGGAAAGTGGGGAGCGTTTACGCATCAAAGAGTTGGAAGTGGAATAGCTTTTTGAGGTGAGCTTGAGGTGTATCAACCAGACTCTATGGATTATGTATTAATCTAATTTAACAATTTAGCTGTTGGGAGTGAAACTTATGTGCAGTACTTGTGGATGTGCATCGGGAGAGCGCAAAATCGAGGGTGATGACCATCACGGCCATGCTCACGACCACCATCACGATCATCATCACGACCATGACCACCATCACGGCCATGATCACGACCATCACCATGATCATGAACCTCACGGGCAAACGGTGATCATTCATCACCATTACTATCATCAAGGTGATGTTCACAACCACTATCACCAATATGAACCCGCACCTGCTGAAAGCAAATCTAAAAAGCATAAACACAAACATAAGCACAAACATATTTACCAAACCGCAGAGGCAAGTTTTAAACCGGCTGGCGAACATCATGACCTTGATTATGGACACGGTGAAGCGGGTACCCATGCACCGGGGATCAGCCAAAAACGCATGCTACAAATCGAGATGGATGTATTAGATAAAAATAACCATCTGGCAGAGCATAACCGTGAAGATTTTAACCAGAAGAATATTTTAGCGCTAAACCTCGTTTCTAGCCCCGGTTCAGGGAAAACCACGTTGTTAACAGAAACGTTGTTAAGGCTGCGTGACAAAATCAATTGTGCAGTGATTGAAGGTGATCAACAAACCACCAATGATGCACAGCGGATCCGCGAAACGGGTGTGCCTGCGATTCAAGTGAATACAGGAAAAGGCTGCCACCTAGATGCACAAATGGTGCACGATGCAACAGCGCGTTTAGAGTTAGCCGATAACAGCTTATTATTTATTGAAAATGTGGGGAATTTAGTTTGTCCTGCTAGCTTTGATTTGGGCGAGCGCCATAAAGTGGCGGTGCTGTCGGTCACGGAAGGGGAAGATAAACCCCTCAAATACCCACATATGTTTGCGGCAGCAGATATCATGTTATTGAATAAAATTGACTTATTGCCATACCTGAATTTTGATGTCGAAGCCTGTATTGCTAATGCCAAACAGGTGAATCCCAATATCCAAGTTATCCAAGTGTCTGCGACATGCGGCGAAGGGATGGATGCATGGCTGGCATGGTTGGAGACACAGCTATGTGCTTAGGTATTCCGGGCAAAATAGTTGCCGTTGGTGAAGACATTCACCAACTCGCTCAAGTGGATGTTTGTGGTGTAAAACGCGATGTGAATATTGGCCTCATTTGTGAAGGAGAAACCGCTGATTTATTAGGCCAATGGGTATTGGTACACGTCGGTTTTGCCATGAGTATCATCAATGAAGAAGAAGCGCAATCCACTTTGGATGCGTTAACCGCGATGAGCCAGCTAGACCACGAGGTCAGCGATTTTAGTGGTTTAAATGCAGGAGCGGCAGATGCAGTACGTCGATGAATTTCGCGACCCTGTTCTTGCAAAAGCGCTGTTGGCGCATATTCATCAACGGGTGAATGAAATACCCCAAGCGAAACGACGCCCATTACAACTCATGGAAGTCTGTGGTGGCCATACCCACGCGATTTTTAAGTTTGGTATTGACCAGTTATTACCCGCTGAAATTGAGTTTGTTCATGGGCCGGGTTGCCCTGTTTGTGTATTACCAATGGGACGCATTGATGGCTGTATCGAAATTGCGCAGCGCCCAGAGGTTATTTTTTGTACTTATGGCGATGCAATGCGTGTGCCGGGGGAAAAGGGGTCTTTACTCGACGCCAAACGCAATGGGGCGGATGTCCGTATCGTTTATTCACCGTTAGATGCTTTGGCATTGGCAGAGCAGCACCCTCATCGGCAAGTGGTTTTCTTTGGCTTAGGCTTTGAAACCACAATGCCGAGTACGGCAATTACCTTGCAGCAGGCGAAGCGACGCCAATTAGCAAATTTTAGTGTATTTTGCCAGCACATTACGATCATTCCCACCTTGCGTAGCTTACTTGAGCAACCGGATGTCCGTATTGACGGTTTTTTAGCACCGGGACACGTGAGTATGGTGATCGGGGCGCATCCCTACCAATTTATTACCGAAGACTTTCATAAACCCTTGGTGGTCACAGGGTTCGAACCCTTAGATATTTTGCAGTCATTAGCCATGTTAGTTGACCAAATCGCTGATGGCCGTTGTGAGGTAGAAAACCAATATAAACGTGTTGTGGCCGATGAAGGTAACCTGTTGGCAATGAAGGCGTTAGAAGAAGTTTTTGAACTCAAACAAACCAGTGAATGGCGTGGATTGGGGGAAATTGCAGGTTCAGGGGTTCAATTAACTCAAGCTTATCAGTTTTTTGATGCCGAGAAGCGTTTTCAGGTACAACCTCATAAAGTGGCGGATGACCCGCTAGCTCGTTGTGGCGAAGTATTAACAGGGCGCTGCAAACCCAACGAATGTACGTTGTTTGGGCGCCGTTGTACGCCACAAACCGCTTTTGGTGCACTGATGGTTTCTTCTGAAGGCGCCTGTGCAGCTTATTACCAATATCGTCGGGAGGTATAAATGAGTAGTCATGTGGTGACGATGGCACATGGTAGTGGTGGGCAGGCTATGCAGCAATTGATTGAACAGTTGTTCTTACAGGCATTTGCTAACCCAGCGTTGAATGAGCGGGAAGACCAAGCTCGGCTAGCACTGGCGGAAATGACCGCATTGGGCGACCGTTTAGCATTCAGTACTGACAGTTATGTTATCGACCCAATTTTTTTCCCGGGCGGTAATATTGGAAAACTGGCTGTATGCGGTACAGTGAATGACGTCGCAGTCAGTGGTGCGATACCCAAGTATCTTTCTTGCGGCTTTATTTTGGAAGAAGGTTTTCCACTTTCTGAACTTACTTTAATTGTGGAATCGATGGCTGCAACGGCAGCAGCGGCTGGCGTGGCTATTGTGACAGGTGATACTAAAGTAGTACAGCGCGGTGCGGCAGACAAAATTTTTATCAATACAGCAGGTATTGGCGTGATCCCGACCAATATTCAGTGGGGAGCTCAGCATATTCAAGTGGGGGATAAAGTGATTGTCAGTGGTACGTTGGGCGACCACGGAGCCACTATTTTAAACCAACGCGAACAGCTCGGGTTAGAAGCAGAACTTTGCAGTGATTGTGCAGTATTAACACCATTAATCGCCCCGTTACGTGAAATTGATGGCGTTCGTGCATTACGAGATGCAACTCGTGGTGGCGTAACGGCAATATTGCATGAATTTGCCCAAGCCGGCGGCTGTGGAATTGCGGTAAACGAGGGGGATTTACCTGTCTCTTCAGCAGTTAGAGGCGTGTGCGAGTTATTAGGTTTAGAACCGTTAAATTTTGCCAATGAAGGTAAATTAGTGATTGTGGTGAAACCTGAAGCGGAAAATGCGGTACTTGCTGCACTACACCAGCACCCATTAGGGAAAGATGCGACTACGATTGGTTGTGTCACCGAACAGAAACAAGTCAGATTAGTTGGGATCTTCGGTACATCAAGGTTATTAGATTTACCCCACAGTGAGCCTTTACCGCGCATTTGTTAATTGGGCACCCTATAGATAAAACTTATAGGGTGAACAAATGTATTAACGTCTTAACATGCCTTTATCGATAATAAACTCGATAATGGTTTCTAAGCCGACTTTTTTCTTTAAGTTCGTAAACACATAGGGTTTCACTGGGCGCATTCTTGCTGTATCCGCTTCCATGACTTCTAATGAAGCCCCGACATACGGTGCAAGGTCGATTTTATTAATCACCAGTAAATCGGAATGCGTGATCCCCGGGCCGCCTTTACGTGGGATTTTTTCCCCTTCAGCGACATCAATCACATAAATGGTTAAGTCTGCCAGTTCTGGGCTAAATGTCGCACTGAGATTATCGCCACCGCTTTCCACGAATACGATATCGAGGTTTTTATGGCGCATGGCGAGCTCTTCAACTGCGGCTAAGTTCATTGAAGCATCTTCACGAATAGCCGTGTGAGGGCAGCCACCAGTTTCAACACCAATAATGCGGTCTGCATCTAATGCTTCGGCACGGGTTAAAATTTTGGCATCTTCTTGGGTGTAAATATCATTGGTGACAACCGCAATTTGGTAAGTGTCGCGCATGGCTTTACATAACACTTCTAATAATGCCGTTTTTCCTGAGCCAACCGGCCCACCGACACCAATTCTTAAGGGTTGATTATATTCTTGCATAGCATTTTCTCATGAACGAAAAAGTCGTGTGTATTGGGTTTCATGCCGACTACTGGCAATAATTTGTGCTGGGGTAAAGCTGCCAATATCGTCTATTGGCCAGATTGCCGATTGCGTGACCACCTCGGGTATGCGTTCAGCGAGGGTAAATAAGATGTTTTGCCCTGCGCTTTGCCCTAAAGGGATAAGCTTAACACCGGACATCACTGTGTTTTCAAGCCAGCCCCATGCATATGCGGCACATAATTTTTCAACGTCAATCTGCCAATTTACCGCAGCGAGGGCGAAGGCCATTAGCTGAGTTTGTTTAACGCAGCTCAATGTGGTTGTATCAAGCTCAATACCCAGCTGAGGCAGCAAACGGGCAAATGCAATGCCGCGCTGGCGCTCCTCTGACCGTAGTTCTTTGGTTTCACGGCTGGCAATTATAAATTCACACCAATAGGAGACTTTTTCCATATCAGCACTCAATAAGTGGGTGTGAATTTGCCGTAAAACAGGGAGTTCCAATGTCGCAATCGCATGGGTCATTTGTGCCGTTAACCAGCTTGCTAGCGTTTCAGGCGTGGTTACCCAGCCTTTTTCAATGGCCCACTCTAAGCCTTGGGAATAGGTAAATGACCCAACAGGCAAAGACGGGCTGACTAATTGATATAAACGCAAATCCGCTAACATGGATAAACTTCCCAAATATGATTAATGGTGATGATGGTCATCGTGATCGTGATGATGATGGTGATGGTGATGCCCACCGGATGAACCACCATAAGCCCCCGGCTCTGGTTGGTATTTTTCCAAACCAACACTGACGGTCGCACCAAGCACACGAGCCATATCATCTAAGACATGGTCATGAAAATAACGACACCAGCCTGCTTCGATTTGCAGCGGTACGTGGCGGTTACCTAAGTGATAACAAACACGCGCTAACAGAAGAGGGTCATCACTATAAACGGTTGATACTTGCTCTTTTGCCGCTTCGATGGTGACTAACTCTCCCTCTTCAGTGGCTAAAATATCGCCTTCTTTAAGTATTGTACCGCGTGGCAGAAACAACCCGGCTTCTTGGCCATCGCTTAAGGTGACTTTTAAGCGGCTCTTTGTGCGCTCATCCATAGTCAAACACAAAGATAACTCGGTGTGTGGTGCTTGGTGGTTATCTATAATTTTAATGAATTTTTTCATGTTTGGGTTCTTTCGTCGGGGTCAGAATAAAAAGTAACGTTGTGCCATCGGCAGCTCAATTGCAGGCTCACAAACTAATGGAATACCATCGGCTTTTACGATGTAAGTCTGCGGGTCCAGCTCAATATGTGGCACATAACTATTGTGGATCATGGATGCCTTGCTAATATTCCGGCAGCCTTCCACACGACCAATTTTGCTCTGCAAACCGAGTTTTTCAGGGACGCCAGCATCAATCCCCGCTTTCGACATAAAAATCATCGACGTTTGGTATTTGGCTTTACCTAATGTGCCAAACATTGGGCGGTAGTGCACAGGTTGAGGCGTTGGGATAGCCGCGTTGATATCTCCCATAGGGGCATAAGCAACCATGCCGCCTTTCATGATCAAGGCGGGCTTGATGCCAAAAAATGCGGGATCCCACAAGACGATATCCGCAAGTTTACCTTTTCCAATCGACCCGACCTCATGGGCAATACCGTGGGCGATAGCGGGGTTAATGGTGTATTTCGCCACGTAACGTTTGATGCGGTTATTGTCGTTTTCTGGTGTATCGCCTTCTAAAGTTCCTCGCTGTAATTTCATTTTATGAGCGCATTGCCAAGTACGAGTAATCACTTCACCAACACGCCCCATGGCTTGTGAGTCCGAAGACATGACTGAAATGGCGCCCATATCATGCAAAATATCTTCAGCGGCGATGGTTTCACGGCGAATACGGGACTCAGCAAATGCCACATCTTCAGGAATGGACGGGTCTAAGTGGTGGCAAACCATCAACATATCCAAATGCTCATCAACGGTATTGATGGTGTATGGCATGGTTGGATTAGTTGACGCAGGCAGAATATTGGGCTCTCCCACCGATTTGATCACATCAGGGGCGTGGCCGCCACCAGCACCTTCGGTGTGGAACACGTGGATCACACGCCCAGCGATGGCTTTTACGGTTTCTTCATAAAAACCGCCTTCGTTTAATGTATCGGAGTGGATGGCGACTTGGACATCCATTTCATCAGCCACATTCAAGCAGTTATGGATAGCCATCGGGGTCGCGCCCCAGTCTTCGTGGATTTTCAAGCCGATTGCTCCCGCTTCAATTTGTTCGCGGATAGCCTCGGGTTTACTGACGCAGCCTTTCCCAAACAAACCGACATTAATCGGCAGCTCGTCCACGGCTTGTAACATGCGGTACATATTCCAAATACCAGGCGTGACGGTCGTGGCATTGGTGCCCGCGACAGGGCCGGTTCCGCCACCAATAAAGGTGGTGATGCCTGACACTAAGCCTTCTTCAGCCTGTTGTGGGCAAATAAAGTGAATATGGGTATCAACGCCACCCGCGGTGATAATTTTGCCTTCGCCTGCAACCACTTCAGTACCGGGGCCAATCACGATATCGACATTCGGCTGCACGTCAGGGTTGCCAGCTTTACCAATACCCGCAATGCGGCCATTTTTAATGCCAATATCGGCTTTAACAATGCCCCAATGGTCTAGAATAATGGCGTTGGTGATTATCACATCAACGCATTGGTCGCTGGTTACTTGGCTTTGTCCCATACCGTCACGAATGACCTTACCGCCACCAAATTTGACCTCTTCACCATAAGTCGTGAAATCTTTTTCAATTTCTAAAAATAATTCTGTGTCTGCTAAGCGTAGGCGGTCACCCGTTGTTGGGCCAAACATATCCGCATAGGCTTGCCGTGAGATGGTTTTCATGATTATTTCTCACTCTCTAATTTTCCCATGATCTTGCCATGGAAACCGTAAATTTCTCTTTTACCGCTAAATGCGACTAACTCAACAGTGCGACTCTGTCCGGGCTCAAAACGAACGGCCATTCCCGCAGGGATATTTAAACGAAACCCAAGCGTGCCTTCACGTGCAAATTTTAGCGCTTCGTTCGCTTCGTAAAAATGGTAGTGAGAGCCAATTTGTATCGGGCGGTCGCCTGTATTTGCGACGAGGATTATTTGGGTTTCTCGGCCTGCATTGAGTTCGATGTCACCTAAAGCTTGATTGACTTTAATTTCACCGGGGATCATGTTGCCTCCTATACAATTGGGTCGTGGATAGAAACCAACTTTGTGCCATCAGGAAATGTACATTCCACTTGGATGTCTTTGATCATTTCTGGCACGCCTTCCATTACTTGCTCTGCGGTTAACACGGTTCTGCCTTCGCTCATTAATTGGGCAACCGTTTTGCCATCGCGGGCACCTTCCATAATCGCACAACTGATTAGCGCGACCGCTTCAGGGTAATTGAGCTTTAATCCACGCGCTAAACGCCTTTCTGCAACGAGGCCTGCCGTAAAAAGCAATAATTTATCTTTTTCTCTTGGGGTTAGTTCCATTTTTTGCTCCTAAAAAAACGTTTATGTTGCCCAAATACGCGGTGGCTTAGGGTAATAACCTAACCAGTATTGCCTTGTTGCCTGCCAAATATGGGCAAAACAGGCCATCATTGGCTCGGTTTGGGAGCCTAATAGCCGCAAAACTAAAATACCATCCACATCGGTTAGCCCATACTCAAGCGGCCTAGCATCTGTAGAGAAAAAACAGGCCAAGCTATCTTGAAGTTCAGCTTTCAACTCATCGCTGGCGGGGTAGATATACAAAGAACCGACCATGGGAAACTCACGCATGACAGCCGACTGTTTTTGAGAACCGTCGATAAAGATAGATTCCGCCAGGGTGAGCTTGTCATCAATATAAAACTGCAATCGGCCCCGAATATTACCGTTGTCGAATTGCTCGTTTAATACCGGGCGGCCTAAACACTGGATTTCCCAGCCGATAAATTTTGATGAACTTGCGATCCGCACATGGGTCTCTAAGCGAACTTGCGCCTCAGGGAAAAAAATGTTTTCTTGAGGTAACCACTCTAAGAACCCATTAGGTGCTACAGTTAAGGTTTGTACTTGCCGTGCAATACCGCCCGCACTACGATAAAATTTTGTCGCTCCAGGCGTGGTCAATAGCGCATGGGCGTGTGGTTGAACATCAATATTGATAAGAAGTTTATCCCCCCCGACAACGCCACCGGGTGGATGAAGTAAATACGTGTGTGCAATTCCTTGCTCGGGGTAGAATGGCCGCTGAACCATTAAAGGGCCGATATGTTGTTTATCCGTTAAGCGGGTGACGCCACGTTTTAGTTCATATCGTAAAAAGATTTCAGCTAACCAGCCTGATCCTGAAAAATCAGACATACTTTCTCCTGCAACTCAGTCAACTAAAAATACGCGAACATGTTTAGCTATAGCCCAAACAAAAATTGGGTACTTATGATGTAAAAGCTAATGCAAGTAGGGTAGGATGAGAATGAACACTAAAATTATTATTATGCAGTGTTGTCAGCTACATTTGTCTGCCGCGCGATTCTACACCTTATATCGAAATTTGCCTTTCAATTAAACAGCATTTTATTTAGAAAATATAACAACCATCAAAATAACAGTAAAAAATGAGCGTATATCTATATTGCGATTTCAGCGTAACAGGACTATATTCTCAGCCGCACTGATATGGGGTGGAGATGTTTACGACGTTACCTTATATCTATTCAACAATCCCTTTTCTTGGGAAGTCATTCTGACATTAACGGCAGTTTATAGAGATTATGGAATATAAATTCTTTCTTTCGAAAAGCCAAATGGTGTTAAAAGCGTTTTATATTGAAAGCGCGATGATAGCCA
Source organism: Providencia sp. PROV205 (assembly GCF_028479505.1). NCBI lineage: Bacteria > Pseudomonadati > Pseudomonadota > Gammaproteobacteria > Enterobacterales > Morganellaceae > Providencia > Providencia sp. PROV205. The sequence continues at coordinate 139,088 of NZ_JAMPNU010000002.1, forward strand.
TGCTAACTGGCGCGAAAGGAAATATCGTGATCAATGGCCAATCCATTGAAATTGAAAGCGATGTCACCTTAATTATTCCTAAATACAGCCAAGTTTCCTGCAATATTGTGTGTAACACCGTGAAGCAGCCGCTTGAGTTACACACCTTGTCGATGTCAGCAGAAGAATTACAAGCGGTATTTTTATTACTGAAAACATTGATGAAGTCTGGTGCGCCTCTGACTAGCCACCAACCGATTTACCATATTTCTCCCCCAGAAACCGTGAGAGATAACTTTAGTTTGTTAAAACAATGCTTACCATTAGAAAAACAGAGTGAATCCCAAGAAGCATTGTTAATGAAACAGAGCCTATATTTTATTTTAATGGCGATATATCAAGAAGGTATCGATATTCTGAATCTTTTTCGTTTCAATTATGATGAACCGAAAAACCAAGCGATTACCCATTTGATAACTCAAGAACCGCAAAAAAAATGGCATTTAGACGATGTTGCGAAAGCGTTATTTACGACACCTTCAACATTGCGCCGCCATTTGAACCGCGAAGGGGTGTCTTTTCGTCAATTATTGTTAGATGTTCGCATGGGGATGGCGTTGAATTATTTGACGTTTTCGAACTATTCTGTTTTTCAAATTAGTCATCGCTGCGGCTTTGGTAGCAATGCTTATTTTTGTGATGTTTTTAAGCGAAAATATAATATGACACCTTCCCAGTTTCGGTTGCAATCAAGGCAGTCGAATGACCCTAATTTTATTACTAATTTATCCTTGCGTTCTAACCCAATTGAATTTGACAAAGAAATAGATGAGTAGTTGTTAAGGTAGGTCAAATAACGACTTAATTTTAGCGGTTTCTCGATTAAATTCGCTGTTCTATTGATGTAGCGCCTAGCAATCAAGACATTAAATTTAATATAACTCATATTTGCTACCTTACACTTAGTAAATATCTCACCGATAGCGACATCAATGAAAATAACGACATTGGTGGTTTGAAATAAAAAATAAAACCTATCTATAGAGGGATGTATGATTAAAAATATCGTTGCAGCAATGTGCCTGATGGGGCTCACACTGCAAGCACAAGCAGTTGAACCGGCTCAATCACAAACTTTACGTTTAGCGATTGGTTCAGAGCCAACTGAGGGTTTTGACCCCATGCTCGGGTGGAGCCACGGCAGCTACCTACTGTTGCATAGCCCATTACTGAAACAAAAAGCTGACCTTTCATGGCATAGCTATATGCTTGAAAGTTATCAACATAATGCAGATGGTAAACAGTGGACACTCAAGCTGAAAAAAGGCTTAAAATTTTCCGATGGCTCTCCATTGACCGCCAAAGATGTGGTTTTTACCTATAACAATGCCGCAGCAAGTGGCGGTAAGGTGGACATGGGCAACTTTGCCAAAGCAGAGGAAATTGACCCACTCACCGTAAAAATCACGTTATCTTCCCCACAAAGTACCTTTGTGAATGTACTAGGCTCGTTAGGGATTGTTTGTGCCGATAAATATGATGCGAAAACCTATGCACATAACCCGATTGGCGCAGGCCCTTATCGCTTAGTCGCATTCCAGCCAGGGCAGCAACTGATTGTTGAGCAAAATCCATATTATGCAGGGCCAAAAAATGCCTTTGGTAAAATGGTCTTTGTTTTCCTTGATGAAGATGCGGCCTTTGCTGCGGCACAAAGCAATCAACTGGAAATCGTCCGTATTCCCGCTGCGGTAGCGGCAAATGCCAATAATGTGAAAAATATGAAATTGGTTGAGCGCTATAGTGTGGAAAATCGCGGTATCTCTTTCCCAATTCCACCTGCGGGTGAGAAAGATGCTCAAGGTAACCCTATCGGTAACGACATCACTTCTGATGTTGCTGTCCGTAAAGCGATTAACTATGCACTTGACCGTAAACTATTGGCAGAATCTGTATTGGAAGGCTTTGCCGTACCGGCTTATACCGGCGTCGCGGGGCTGCCATGGAATAACCCAGACTCCGCTTTTAAAGATGGCGATCTTGAGAAAGCGAAATCCATTTTAGAAGAGGCGGGGTGGACGCTAAACAAAGATGGCTTAAGGGAAAAAGACGGTAAAGTGGCTAAGCTAACCTTATGGTATGCGAGTGGCGATACCACACGCCGCGATTTGGCTCAGGCTATTCGTTCAAGCTTAAAACCGATTGGTATCGAAATGGATTTAAAATCGGGGAGCTGGGAAACCGTTGAACTCAATATGCATGCGAATCCAACACTGTTTGGTTGGGGAAGCTTAGACCCGATGGAGATTGTCCATAATTACAGCAGCAAGGCTGCGGGTGTTGGCTTTTACAACCCGGGTTATTATAAAAATGCTGAAGTCGATCAATTGATTGAAAAAGCGTTAGCGCAAGCTGACCAAGACGCAGCGATCCCGTTATGGCAACAAGTGGATTGGAACGGTAACACGGGGGTGGGCATTAAAGGTGATGCCCCATGGGCTTGGTTGATGAACCTGCAACATATTTATTTACTGAATAATTGTGTTGATTTAGGCACCAGTGCCCCTGAAATTCACGGCTCTTGGTCAGTGTTAAATAATGTCGATGAATGGGCGTGGACCTGTCAGTAATGCGAACCGCACTCGGGCTTTTATTACGATTTATTTGCTTATTAACCGTAACGGCAGCAGGAATTTTTATCCTGCTGAGTTACTCGCCTATTGATCCAATAAAAGCCTATATCGGCAATGACTTACTGCACGTTCCCCCTGAGCAATATGCGCTCATTGCTGCTCGATGGGGGCTTGATCAGCCACTGTGGGTTCAGTTCTGGCGCTGGTTTTCGCAAGTCTTACAGGGGGATTTGGGCTATTCCATGCTCTATAACACCCCAGTAATTCAAGTGATTGCTGACCGCCTTGTGCCTTCTTTAGCCCTACTTATTAGCTCTTGGCTGTTCTCTGGCGTTGTTGGTTTTGCGTTGGGTTTGGTCGCGGGACGTTATTTAAACCGCTGGCCAGACAAACTTATTTCAACGTTATGCTATTTACTTGCTTCAATTCCTGTTTTTTGGGTGGGTTTGCTGTTGTTGTCTCTGTTTGCGGTGACATTACAGTGGGCGCCGATATGCTGTGCTTGGCCGATAGGCTTGGATGAGCAAACGGCAACATTTTCACAAAAACTTCATCATCTGGTTTTACCTGTCATTGCGTTGGGTATGTTAGGCGTCGGCAATATCGCACTGCATACACGTGCCAAAGTGGTTGAGGTGATGAGCAGTGAATTTATTCATTATGCACAAGCCCAAGGAGATAAAGGCTGGTCGATGATAGGCTTTCATGTCCTAAAGCATGCCATCACCCCCGCAATTTGTTTACAGTTTGCGTCTATTGGTGAGTTATTAAGCGGGGCATTATTAGCAGAGAAAGTTTTTGCCTATCCAGGCTTAGGTCAGGCGACGATTGATGCGGGGCTACGTGGAGACATTCCCTTGTTGATGGGGATCGTGATGTTATGTGCTGCGCTAATATTTTTTAGCAATACGGTAGCCGACAGCTTGCTAAAAAAAGTGAATAAGGGAGTGATGAGGTAGTCATGACATATAACCCGAATCGCGCTTTGCTTAAGTTAGCTTTCTCGTTGCTTTTATTGGTCATCGTCAGTATCTATGCGTTTGGTTTCTCCCTCAATGATATTGAAATGAATTTACTCGATAGGCGGCTGCCTCCGTCGTGGGCACATCTATTTGGTACAGATAATTTAGGGCGTGATTTATTTGCCAGAACCTTTCAAGGTGTGGCAACCAGTTTGCAAATCGGCCTTATGGCTGCCATTACCAGTGGTTTTATTGCACTTGTCATGGCGGGGTTATCCTCAATAAGCAAAGCCATGGACTATGTGGTGCGTGGTATTATTGATGCCATGTTGGCATTACCCCATCTTTTATTGCTGGTATTGATTTGTTTCACGTTGGGAGGCGGAAAAATGGGGGTTATTTGGGCGGTTGCACTAACGCATTGGCCAAAACTAGCCTTAATTTTACGTTCGGAGTTACAACGAGTTAGCCAGTCAGATTACATTATGTTATCTCAACGTATTGGTAACAGTGCATTTTATCGCTGGCGCTATCACTACTTACCCATGATTTTGCCGCAATGGATGGTAGGAACGTTATTAATGTTTCCCCACGCAGTATTACACAGCGCAGCATTAAGCTTTTTAGGTTTTGGTTTATCGCCCCATGAGCCCTCACTGGGCATTTTATTGTCTGATGCGTTGCGTTATCTCAGCACAGGAGCTTGGTGGCTGGTGGTTTTTCCAGGCGTTGCCTTAGTTGGATTAGTGTTATTATTTGACCAATTTGCCAAAGCCTTGCAGCAGTTATGGTTGAAGGGGGCCGTATGTTGAGTCTTGATAATCTCACCGTGGATGTCGCGCAATTTCGTTGGTTAGGGCGTAAACGTTGGGCGCCATTACTACAAGGGATTTCTTTGGATATTCAGCCCGGTGAGATGGTTGCACTGGTAGGTGGGAGCGGAGAAGGTAAGAGCTTGTTATTACAGAGTGTTTTGGGGTTGCTTCCCCATAATATGCGCTGTCGTGGCGGTATTCACCTTAATGGTAAAAAACTGACCGAACAAAACAAAGCGCAGCACCGTGGTAACGCATTATGTTATATTCCTCAAGGGGTTAGCGCACTTAATCCGTTAATTCGTATCGGCCCACAATTAGAACGTGCCGCTGTGTTAAGTGGGCAGCACATTAAAATGCACGATGTCGCGCGGCACTTACAGCAATATAATCTACAAAGCTCACTCGTGGATAGCTACCCAAACCAGTTATCTGGTGGAATGGCAAAACGGGTACTTGCCAGCAGTGCGACACTCTCCTGCGCACAATATATTTTAGCGGATGAAATTTCATCATGGTTGGATGATGACCATGCCATGCAGCTACTCGAAAACATTAAATCGCTCTGCCACGATGGCCGAGGTGTTTTATGGGTCACCCATGATTTGTCCATGGCAGTGCGTTTTGCTGACCGTATTGCCTTATTGCGTAACGGAGCATTGGAAGAAGTGTTAAGTAGCCAAACGCTACAACAAGGTGGCGGTGGAAAATGGCTGCAGTCGTTGTGGAATGCGTTACCGGAACATCAATTTATGGCAAGTAAATGAGTATCACTGAACCTATTTTACAAGTAAATAATTTATGCATTGAACAAGGTGGGCGGCGGCTGTGGGATGGCTTTAACTTATCACTCGCTAGCGGTGAACGCCTTGGGATCTCTGCGCCTAGTGGGTTTGGTAAAACTACGTTGGGCCGAGTATTGGCTCAGTGGCAAAAGGCATCTCAAGGAACCATTTTGTTTGAAGGGCGACGGCTACCTCAACAAGGCTATTGCCCGATTCAATTAGTCCCTCAGCATCCAGAAAAAAGTTTTAACCCATACCGTAAGGTCGGTGCGAGTTTGTTTGATGCTTGGCAGCCAGACTCCCATTGGTTAGCACGTTTTTCAATTAAACCTGCTTGGCTAGAAAGGCTTCCCAGTGAGTTATCCGGTGGTGAGCTTGCTCGTATTGCGTTACTGCGAGCCCTTGACCCGCGAACGAAAATTTTAATTGCTGATGAGGTCACCGCGCAATTAGACGCTAATTTGCAAAAAGAGATTTGGCAATTGTTAGTGAAGTTATCCGAAGAGCGGCCACTAGCAATGGTTATTTTTAGCCATAACAAAGCGTTATTAGAGAAAGTGTGTAGCCGAGTTATTTCACTAGTCAAATAACAGGTGCTTATTATGGCCAAATAACAACTGAATTATTCAGTAATTTGGGCGAGTTTATCAATTTCTTCTAATAACTGATTGACATTAGGTCGGTAACCTATCCCATCACAAACGCCTTCCATATATGTCGATTTTCTTATCAGCTCACGCATTCCCCACGCAGATAGAATAATTTGATGCTGCTTAGCATAGCCTTGAATTAACGCTAATGCACCTGAACACAGCGGTGTTGCACTCGATGTTCCTGAATAACTGTCGGTATAATTTCGGTCATTGCCGGGGTGTTTTTGCAGTGTGCCATACCCCGTAGTAGTCACGCTCCAGTCTCCCCATGAATTAATCAGGGAGTTTTTTTGATTATAATTTGAGAAAGACGTGCGTTTTCCTGTTAGGTGGTCACAAGCTCCCACTAACATGCAGCCATTATCACCAAAATCATCCATAATCCCGAATTGGCTTAAATCCAAGCCGCCATTACCAGCCGCTAAAAGAACAGTCGCGCCTTTATCGACCATGATTTTAATCCTTTCCCACCAATTACGAACTGATATGATAGGAAGCAATTTATTATCAATATGAAATTGGAGGTCGAAACTCACGATGTCACCCGGCTGAGTATCATCAGTAAGTCGGTCCAAATTGTCGGTGTCATAGAAATAAAATTGGCAACCATGCGCAACACCAGTCACACCGAATTCATTTTTAGTTGCAATTACGCAGCCTGTTGACGCGGTACCGTGGTTACAATTTTGAGTTTCAGACCGGCTACTTACCACTATGAGGTTTGCATCTTTAAGGTCTTCATGGTTTCGGTATACGCCAAAATCCATATGACGTACAACTGCTTGCGAGCCATTAATATTTTTTTCCCATGATTCTCTTACATTCATTCCCATTGGGGCATCTAAATATTTTTGTAACTCAGAAAAATCTGGGGTTATTTCATCACTGAGGATGTCATCTTCTTTTATGATTTGGTTATTTAACGGGAGTTTGGGAGGCAGGTAGTCTGTTGTGTCAGGGCAGATGCAGCAATAATTGACATAATCTAATTGCTCAAGTTTTTGTGCTATTTCAACTAAATGATCAAAGTTATCTTCACCATAAAGATTCAGATACTCATATTGTTGAGTCGGTAATTCAATATTTGGCTTAGTTAATGTTAATTTGGAATTTATTAATTCAGTTGATAATGTATCCATAACTAAATGTGTGTTATTTATCTTGAACTTGATCTCGAGAAAATAATTGTTAATCCCATCTATTTTATGATTGATGGTTTTTAATTTTATTTCTGGTTTGGTTTCTTGTTTAATGTTTTGTTGAGAAAGGTGATAGCTAACTGGGTTATCAATTAAATGACAAATGCTCTTGTTGCTATCTATAAATGAAATGGAAACATGGTAATTTCCTGATTTATCTATGTTGAAAAGATAGTGAGATTTATTTGTAGATATGGTTTCTATTTTTTCATTATCTAAAAATAAACTCACGGTAACAGGGTTTTTATCTACATTATTAAAATTGACCACGATACCAGTTTGATTTCCATCGATAAATTTAAAGGTTTTTATATTCATACATTCTCTTTTTATATTACGTTATTGATATTTTTTTAATTATCTAAACATTAAATTGGGTAGGTTATTTAAAGGAGAAAATGTATTTACGACAAGATTGATAATTAAACAGAATTTAATGGAAATTATGATTTCAAGATAAGTCATAAATTAATTTATTTTGGTTTTGACAAATGTCATAGGGATATCAATTCCCATCCTCTATTTTAAATCCCTCAAATGAAAATGATAACCATTACTATTATTGGGGTGAATATATGTCTTATCGTTTAAAGCGGCACCAATTGGCGCATTGTATTGCACTCACTTTAGGCATCGGATCTTTGGCGACACCAATTGGGTTCGCCGCACCAGCAGACACATCAGATAAACTGATCGTTACGTCTTCAACAGGTCAAAGCCGCTTAGTACCGAGTGAACAGCAAGAAAAAGATAAACTCGAAAAAGTGGCAGGCGGAACAAATTTAGTGGTTATCGAAAAAGAGACTCGCCTTGCGACTTTACAAGATGCCCTTGATTACCAGCCAGGGCTGGTGATCCAGAATTTCTTTGGAGGGATTGACCAGCCGCGTTTGAATATTCGTGGCTCAGGAGTGCAAAGTGCACCGCTTGCCCGTGGTGTGTTGCTGCTCCAAGATGGTTTACCTGCAACGGATGCAGATGGCAGTTTTCATATCAGTACCTTAGAAATGCGTGATGCGCGGATGGTGAGCGTACGCCGTGGTGCAAATAGTCTGAACCCACAGAGCAATAGTTTGGGGGGAGAATTGGACGTGCTCTCTTACACGGGTAGAAACGAACAAGGCCGACTACGCTATGAGTACGGCTCTCATGGGCGCGAAGGGTTGCAAACGACATTCGGTGGTGTTTCTGACGATGGGGTACTTGATGGTCGTGTTAATTTTACCTACGACCATTTTGATGGTTATCGAAAACATTCTTCTTCTCAACGCAAAACTTTACGCAGTAACTTTGGTTATGTGACCGATAACTTTGAAAACCGAACTTGGTTGAGCTGGACAGACTTGCGTTTTGACGTTGCAGGGCCCGTTTCCGAAGAGGTACTAAATAATAACCCAACGGATGTGTACCCGATGGTATGGTTGCGTGACCCACACCGTAATGTTGAGCAATTGCGAGTGGCTAACCGCTCTGACTGGCAAGTGGATAACCAAGCGATTGGCGCAGGAGTTTGGCACATTCGTACCCATGATAATTTTACCACCCCTGCGTACTATCGCTTTAGCCGCAGCCACAGTGAAGGGCTGCAATTTACCTATAATATTGAAACTGAACCCGTTACTTATCGCACGGCACTTGCTTGGGACCAAATGACCTTGCAGACCGAATTAATGCAAAACCGTAAAGGAACACCAGCAGACAAAACAAAAATAGGTAAATATGATGGCCGAGCTGAAAACCTCTACGGCAGTGTTGGGGTGGATTTACATATTACGCCAACCGTGACAGTTAATTTAGATGTCAAAGGTACGCATGCACGCCGTGATGTGGAAAAACGGCAAAGTCATTTGTCGTTAGACCAAAGTTGGACATTTTGGACACCAAAAGCGGGTGTTATTTGGCGCCCAACAGAAAGTCAGCGCTACTTTGCCAATATCAGTGCGAGTGAAGAACCAGCGACATTTTGGGAAATTATTAACTCCAGCAATGGAAAATTGACGAAACTTTCACCACAAAAAGCCATCACTTATGAAATTGGAGGGGAAGGGGATGTCACGGATGGGTTGAAATGGAACTTAGCGCTGTATCGTAGCCAAATTAAAGATGAGTATATCACCACTTATGACAGTGCAGGAACTGTCGTGGGCGTGTTTAATTATGCCGCGAAAACTCGCCATCAAGGTTTAGAAGCAGGGCTTGCAGGACGCGTTGGCGCAGGGCCGGGAGATATTAATTACCGAGTTTCTTGGACTTATAACGATTTTCGCTTTATGGGCGGAGAATATAATGGCAACTATATCGCGGGTATTCCACGCAATATTGTCGCTGCCGAGGTGCTATATGAAATTGGGGATTGGAGTGTTGGACCGAATATTCATTGGGCGCCAACAGATATGGCTGTTGACCACCAAAACAACCTTGATATTCAAAAACGTAAACATTATGCCGTACTGGGACTTAAAGGCAGTTATAAGCCAACAGAGCAGTGGTCTGTGTATTTATCGATGGATAATTTAACGGATGAACGTTATGCGACAACATCGGTTGCTAACCAAACCGTCACCGCAAAAGACAGTACCTTATTCCCCGGTATGGGGTTTAATGTAAATGGTGGCGTAACCTATAATTTCTAATAATAAATAACGCATTAATATTGGTTAATGCGTTATGCCTAAAATGGACGCTGTGCAGAAATAGATAATTGCGTTAAGTAGTTTTCATTATGGATATGCACAGTGTCTTTTTCGATATCAATAAATCCTTTTTGCCGCCAGCCAGAAACCAACCGGCTGAGTGTTTCGTAGCGTATGCCTAATTTAGCCGCGAGCTGGCCTCGTGATAAAGGCAAAATAATATTTGAAGTTAATTGCTTGTGTTTTAAATCAAGGATATAAGCGGCTAGTCGTTGCTCCGCAGAACTCGAGGTTAGCCAATCGATATGGTTAATGTTTTCATACAGTTTGCTACTAAAACGCATGAGTAATTTTTCCATAATCTGTGGGCAAGCATGGCAAAGCCGCAAAATATCGCGTTTATCGAGTAGCAAGGCTTCACCGTCGGTTTTCGCCCGTAAACTCATCGGATAGCGGTTGTGCGGCATAAAAACCGCGGCGATGGCAACGATTTCCCCTGTACAAAATAAACCGAAAATTTTTTCCTCGCCCAGATAAGTGTGGCGGTACACCTCGATTTGCCCGCTTATCATTAGGGGGCAATGTTTGAATGGCTCCCCTTCATGGTTCAGAATTTCACCACTTTTAAAGCGAATATAGCCACAATTTTCCAGTAGTAATGCCAGTTTTTCATCTTCTACTTCATTAAACAGCAAGCACGATTTAAGGGCATTGAGCGATTGTGTATGGGGGAAAACGTTTTTGACAAATGTCATAGGTCATCCACTTACGTCGTCTTAGAATGGCTTAAGTATAAATGATAATCATACACATTATCAATTGAGATATTAGCAGAGAGCTGAATAACCCTATGATAAATAATGCTTTTAGACTAGCCGCTGTTTTTCTAACTATTGGTGGGATGGCCAATGCAAGCGCATCACAAGCCGTTGATTTCACAGATATGTCAGGTGATGAAATTCATTTATCAGCCCCTGCAAAACGTATTGTCGTGATCCCAATTCCCGCTGCTTCGATGTTAGTTGGCATGGATGAAAGCAGTGAAAAATTAGTCGGAATGCACCCTTTTGCAAAGGTTGCCGCTCGGGACGGCATGCTAAGCCAAATGTTTTCACCAGTTTTACAGGTGAATTCAAATGTTGTGGGGAATAATTTTACGCCAAATATTGAAGCGTTACTTAATGTCGAGCCCGATCTGGTATGGCAATGGGGGCACCGAGGGGATGACATTATCTCACCAATGCGAGATGCGGGGCTGACTGTTGCTACGTTAGATTATGGGCAAGAGCGCTATACGCAAGAGTGGGTTCGCCTAATGGGGCAAACACTTGGCCACAATGATAAAGCACAAAAAATGATCCAGTGGCGCCAAGAGGTAGTGACCTCACTCTCCTCTACAGCCGCTAAAATTCCTGAATCTGAACAGCCTCGAGTTTTATATCTTTCACACTTTAATCAAAGCATTCAAACGTTTGGTTCAACATCGCACAACAATGCGGATTTTGCGCTAGCGGGGGGAGTAAGTTTAAACCGTGACCTCACAGGGCCAAGAACCCTCAATATTGAGCAAATCCTGGTTTGGGATCCTGACATTATTCTCTTGGGGAATTTCGAAGAGGGGTTATCGCCAGCTGACGTTTATCGTAACCCTATGTTAAGTGAAGTCACTGCAGTGAAAAACCAGCGCGTGTATAAACTCCCCATTGGTGGTTTTATCTGGGATGCACCAAACCAAGAGACCCCACTGTACTGGCAATGGCTATCAATGATTTTTCACCCAGAAACGATGAAAATGCCATTGCGGGAAGAAATTCGCCTGCGATATCAGCAACTTTATGGCTATGACGTTTCGGATGAACAAATAGACGGCATATTGCAAATGGAGATGAACAAAAGTAGCCAACACTATCTTTCTTTAATGGGGAAACCGCATGCGTAGGCCCCAATATCTTTGGCTTGTTTTCGCTATTTGCCTATTGTTGACTTTTGTTTTGGCACTCAGCTGTGGCCGCTACCCAGTTTCGTTTTCCGCGGTTTGGCATATTCTTTATGACACTATTTTTGGTAACGAAATGGTGGGGAACTATAGTCGTACAGAACAAAATGTTGTGCTGAATGTACGTTTACCACGTGTTCTGATAGCCGGTACAGCAGGGGCGGGGTTAGCCGTTGCGGGGGCGGCTTTGCAGGGTATTTTCCGTAACCCATTAGTTGGGCCACAAATTATTGGTGTTTCATCAGGCGCCGCACTCGGCGGGGCTTTAGCCATTTTATTATTTTCCTCTTTAGTTATTACCATTTCATTCGCCTTCATCGGTGGGTTGTTGGCTATCGTGCTGGTTTTTTTACTTGGTTTGAATCGTCAAGGCAGCCAGCTATTAATGTTGATCCTCGCTGGAGTCATTATTAATGCTTTTTTTGCTGCATTAATTTCGTTAATTACCTATTTTGCAGACCCAAACAACACGTTACAAACCATTGTTTTCTGGCTTATGGGCAGCTTTGCCAGTGCGTCTTACCTCAAACTCAATATTGTTTTTCCGGTTGTACTGGCCTGTGTTTTGGTTATTTTTGCACTGCGTTTTCGTATCAATGTGCTGTCCCTTGGGGAAGAAAATGCACAAGCCTTAGGGATGAAAATCAATAGAACCCGTTGGGCGGTGTTACTCAGCGTTACTTTGATCACCAGTGCGACAGTAGCGGTATCCGGCACTATTGGCTGGGTAGGGCTAATTGTTCCCCATATTGCACGATTAATGGTAGGGCATGACCACCGAATATTACTGCCTGCCAGTGCCGTCATTGGTGGGATTTATATGGTGGCTGTTGACACTTTCGCACGCAGTATGACCAATGCAGAAATTCCATTGAGTGTGATCACCGCACTGATCGGCGCCCCCATTTTTGCGTTACTTATCCATACATTAAATAAAAAGGTGGCCGATTTATGATCCAAGTTGAACACCTTAATTTCAAAATTTCCCAACGCCAGTTATTTACCAACTTAAGTTTTCGGCAACCAAAAGGCAGTATTGGCGCAATCTTAGGGCCAAATGGCCGTGGTAAAACAACCTTATTAAAGCTCTTACTCGGCTTACAAAAAGGGGCAACGGGCAATATTTTATTGAATGCACCGGTCGCTTATGTTCCACAGCTTAGTGGTTCACTGTTTCATTACTCTGTTCGCACAATGGTGAGTCTCGGGCGTATTCGTCATCTGCCTTGGTATGCCTCACCTAATGAAAAAGATCACCAAATTGTAGATCAATGCTTAGCGTACTTAGGTATAAGCAAATTTGCGGACCAACCCTTTAACTGCCTCAGTGGCGGGGAAAAACAGATGGTCATGATTGCGAGAGCATTAGCCAGTGAACCAGAAATCCTGATCCTTGACGAACCGACTTCCGCATTGGATCTCGCCAACCAAGACAGTGTGCTCAGCGTATTACGTGACTTAGCCATACACCGCGGAATGACTATCTTGTTTACGAGTCATTATCCACAACATGCGCTGCATATCGCTGATTATTCACTGTTGTTATTTAACGGCAGCGGTTGTTTATTTGGTGAAACTGAACAAATTTTAACGGAAGAAAACCTGACACAGCTGTACCAATTACCTGTCGCAATTACGCCAATGGATTATCAAGGCCGGCAGACCCAAGGGGTCATTCCGCTATTTAGATAACTGAATGAAAACGATTGAATTAAGGAATATAAAACGATGAGCAATAACACAGTAAGCAGTAACACTATAACACCCGCAGAAGCGCTGATTATCAACCAGTTAATTAATTATACTGAACAGGGGATTGCTAGCCGTGTATTAGCGAAGAATGGCGGGGGAAATATCACCTTATTTGCTTTTGATAAAGGCCAAGCGCTATCTGAACACAGCGCCCCTTTTGACGCTATTGTAATGGTTGTTGAAGGGAGTTTACAACTCACCATCGAAGGAAAGCCTGTGATGGCTAAACCGGGGGAAATTGTCAGAATGCCCGCCAATATTCCTCATGCGGTAGATGCGCTAGAGCCCGCAAAAATGTTGTTAGTTATGTTACGTGAGCCTGAAACGGCTTGTACACACTAGCTTGGAGGTGCGAATGGACCAATCATTTACCGCCCATGAAGCTGGGCACAAATTTTTAGCGCGCTTGGGGAAAAAACGCCTACGCCCAGGGGGAAAAGAAGCCACCGAGTGGCTACTTAGCCAATCAGGGTTACACAAGAACAGCCAAGTTCTTGAAGTCGCGTGTAATATGGGAACCACAGCTATTGAAATAGCCTCCCAATTTCATTGCCATATTACGGGTATTGATATGGACAAGCAGGCGCTCGCTCAAGCACAAAAAAATGTGGCGAATAAAGGGTTAACAGATTTAGTGACAATCCAAATGGCGGATGCATCAAAATTACCATTTGAAGATAACAGCTTTGATGTGGTCATTAATGAAGCCATGCTGACCATGTATGGTGATAAAGCGAAAGCGAAGTTATTGCAGGAGTATTATCGAGTACTAAAACCGGGGGGCTGTCTATTAACCCACGATATTGCATTTAAGGATGCCCAAGCGGTACAAAATGTGGTTTCTCAAATGCAGCAGGCGATTAATGTCAAAGCGCAGCCATTACCTGAGACACAATGGGTGGAATTATTTCAACAAGCGGGTTTCCAGCAAGTGGTATCTCATTCAGGGCCAATGACATTGTTATCACCAAAAGGGCTGATTTACGATGAAGGTATATTCGGTGCATTAAAGATTGTCCGTAATGCATTGAAGAAAGAAAATCGTCCCCAATTTTTGCGTATGTTCCGTCATTTTCGGCAAAATCGTGGAAAATTGAATTATATCGCTGTCGTTAGCGTGAAGTAATTAATAGGAAGGCTTTGCGCAAGGATGCGTGACTAGTACTGAATAACCTTTCATTTTTTGTTGTTAATAATAATAATTCTTATATTTATCTTGATTCTTAGTTACTGTTGTTAATAATTATTTGATAAAATAATAAACAGTAATTTAATTATGCATTGTGATTTATTTTTTAGATTCAATAACAGCAATTCTAATAATGTAAAGGTTTAATTTAATGAAAATAAAGCATTTTTTTATTATCTCCCCTTGCGTTCTCCCTTTTATTTCTCCCTCTGTATTTGCCGTTGATAAAAAAGAAGAATCCATAACCATATCCGCTACACGTGGCTATAAATCGGTTTCAGAAATGGCACAAACCACATGGGTGATTGATAATGCTGAAATTGAGCAGCAAGCTGAAGGTGGAAAAGAATTAAAAGATATTTTAGCGCAGCTTATTCCAGGAATGAGTGTCAGCGGCCAAGGGCGGACAAACTATGGCATGAATATGCGTGGCCGTTCAATGATTGTGATGGTTGATGGGGTACGCCTTAACTCTTCTCGTAGTGATAGCCGCCAATTAGACTCCATCGATCCTTTTAATATTAACCATATCGAAGTTATTTCAGGTGCTACGGCGATGTACGGTGGCGGTAGCAGCGGCGGCTTGATTAATATTGTGACGAAAAAAGGCCAAGAAGAAAAACAAGTTTCCCTGCAATTAGGTGGAAAAACAGGCTTTAACAATGGTAAAGATCACGATGAAAATATTGCTGCAGCAGTAAGTGGTGGTAACGAGAACGCTCACGGACGTGTTTCTGTTGCTTATCAACGCTATGGCGGTTGGTATGATGGTAAAGGTAATGCGATTAATATCGATAATACCCAAACAGGGTTACAATTTTCTGATCGCTTGGATGTGATGGCATCAGGTACTATCAAAATCGATGAAAAACAACAGGTTCAAGCTGTTTATCAGCATTATAAAAGTGAGTCTGATGGTAAACACGGCCTCTATTTAGGAAAAAATTTTTCCGCGGTTAAAGGGCAAGGTGATGCTTATAACAGCAGTAAATTAAGTTCTGACCGTTTGCCGGGAACTGAGCGTAATTTGCTCAACTTACAATATTCAAATGCAGATGTATTTGGGCAGGATTTTGTTGCACAGGTTTATTATCGTGATGAATCACAAAAGTTTTATCCCTTCCCAACCCTTACAGGCAAAGATGTTACAAGTATCAGCTCATCGGATCAAAAAACCAATTTTTATGGAACTAAGCTGACGTTCAATAGCCAACCTATCGATGAATTAACGTTAACTTATGGTGTGGATGCAGAGCATGAGCAATTTCGCGCGAACCAAATGTTTTTTGATTTAGATAAAGCGAAAGAATCCGGGGGAATGGACTTAACTAAAGCTTTCCAAATTGGCCGCTATCCAAGCTATACCACGACGAATATGGCGACATTTTTACAAAGTAGTTATGACATTACGCCAATGTTCACGTTAAGCGGTGGTGTGCGTTATCAGTACACAGAAAATAAAGTGGATGATTTTATTGGTTATGCACAGCAAGAAGCTATTGCTAACGGCAAAGGTAAATCAGCCGATGCAGTACCGGGTGGGAAAACGGATTATAATAACTTACTGTTTAATGCAGGGCTGCTGGTTAACCTAACCGAAGAGCAACAAACATGGTTTAATTTCTCTCAAGGTTTTGAAATTCCTGATATTGCTAAGTATTACGGAACTGGTGACTATGCGAAGACTCCAGATGCCAATGGCCACTATCATCTAAATAAAAGCGTTAACATTAATGATACCAAGGTAAAAGGAATCAAGGTTAACTCCTTTGAGTTAGGATGGCGCTACACAGGGGAAAACCTACGCACGCAAGTTGCTACCTATTATTCATTATCTGATAGAAGCTACGGCATTAATAAAGATGACATGAGCATCTATATGAAAACCGATAAACGCCGTATCTATGGGGTAGAAGGTGCTGTGGATTACTTCTTTGCTGATTCAGATTGGAGTGTTGGAAGTAACTTCAATCTACAAAAATCAGAAACTAAAGTGGATGGTAGTTGGGAAAAATGGAGCGTTGATTTCGCGAGCCCATCAAAAGTGAATGCCTATATTGGTTGGGAGCCGAATGACTGGGCACTACGTTTACAAAGCCAGCAAACGTTCAATTTAACGGATGCGGCTGGTAAGAAACTTGATGGTTATAATACCGTTGATTTATTAGGAAGTTATATGTTGCCAGTGGGTAAAGTCAGTTTTGCAGTTGAAAACTTACTGGATAAAAATTACTCCACAATTTGGGGGCAACGAGCACAAAGCTTATATAGCCCTAAATATGGTGCTGCAAACCTGTACGATTATAAAGGCCGTGGTCGAACCTTTGCTCTGAATTACAGTGTGACGTTCTAGTTTATTTTCAAAACCTATTCGACTTGCTGCCAAACATAATATATTTGGCAGCAGTTTGAAGCCACTTTACAGTGGCTTCATTCATACCAACCTTTTTAAATTTAAGGTAAAAGATTTTCCATGAAATTATTTCTCACAGGATTATTGTGCTTACTAAGCTTTTGGGGGCAGGCAAAAACGCCAACGGTGATCACCGACTTACAAGGCCGTGAAGTCACAGTTAATCTTCCCGTTGAAAAGTTATTTCTGGTGGATAGCCGTGATATTTTGCCAGTAGATATTGCTGCGGGTAAAAGTGGGATATCTCGTATCACGGGTTGGAGTGATTCGCTTACACAATACGCACCAGATTTAAAACAAGCTTATTTCAGTGTGTTGCCTGAATTAGGCAAAATACCCACGTTAAAGAAAACACGTGAAGCCGGTCTCCAAGTTGAAAAATTGATCGAGTTAATGCCTGATGTGGTAATTATGCATAAGGCTAATTATGGTGCGATGCGTGATAGCCAAATTTTACCGCAACTTGAAGCCGCAGGTATCCAAGTCATTTTTATTGATTTTCGAATGGATATCGCGAAAAACACGCCGAAAAGTATTTTATTATTAGGTGAATTATTAGGAACACAAGAAAGAGCGGAAAGATTTGCGAAGCTGTACCACGAAAAATTAGGTGCGATTGAAAGCCAATTATCTCAGCCATTTCCAACTGTCTTGATTGAAGCGAATGCAGGGTTATTTAGCGATAATTGTTGTCAACTTTATGGTCGTTCAGGTTACGGTTCTTTAGCGGCCCTGGCAGGCGGAAATAATCTTGTTGCAGATAGTTTCCCTGCAAAAGGGGCTGAAAGTTCCATTGAGAATATTATTACATTAAACCCAGAATATTATTTACTGACAGGCGCCGATTGGCACAACTTTAATCGTCGCTCGCTCGCAGTAAGCTTAGGATATAATGCAAATAAAGCTAACGTGCAGAAGCAGTTATCAGTATTAATGGATAGACAAGGGATCTCATCATTAACGGCAGTTAAAGAAAAGCGCGTTATGGCGATTTACCATAATTTTTACAACAACCCGATGAATATATTTGCCATTGAAGCTATGGCTAAATTTATGCATCCAGAACGATTTAGCGCATTAAATCCAGAACAAAACTTAGTCGAATTTCAAAATCAATTTACAGAGATCCGAGAAACAGGGGTGTTTTGGGTGAGTTTATAGACAAAGTCATCCTTCGCCCTTTGAAGTATAAGTATCAAGATGGTAAATCATGTTTTTATTATCTTAGATACTTATTTTAAATTAAATTTTTAATCGGTTAGATATGATGTTTATGTCTTCTGAGTCATACTTCTTCTGTGTAAATGAACCAATTAAAGACCCTGCAGAGATGGAAGTAAAAGTAATATAGTTAAATATTTATGGCCACTTTTTATAAGTGGCTTTTCTATAAAAACAAATCTTATATTGATGCTCTAATTAAGTTGTCATTTGTAATTTATTGTTCTTATTGTTTGTTATTCTATTTTTAATTCAGTATAAATTTAATCATCAAAATTAGAATATATAATTTATATAAATAATATGCTAATAATAGCTAGCCACATAATTCTATATTTTAAATTTTCAATGGAGTTCAAAATGAGAAAGGTTATTATATCTAGCGTATTATTTGCAGTGTCTACAATTTCATTTAACTCAATGGCAGCAGACAAAAATACGGTTACACCTGAAAATATGACTTGCCAGCAATTTATTAATTTAGATCCTCAAAGTTGGGCACCTGTTGCGTTATGGGTAACAAACCAAGAAACGCAATTTAAAGGTGGGGATTATGTTGCGCTAACAGAGCAAAGTGTTGCTGAAGTCCCTCAGATTGTTGAGTTTTGTAAGAAAAAACCGGAAGGTACTCTGCAAGATTATTTAGCATCTAAGAAATAAAGCAAACTATTATGCCATGGAAGGCATAATAGGCATTACCAACGAGAAGGATAAGCTTTTATTCTGTGGTCGATTAGAAACTAAATTTTTGAAACATTTAACCTGCCTATCTCTATATTTTTATTTATTTACAGCTAATTTATCAGCTAAGTAATCAATAAAAGCACGTGTCTTAGCCGGTAAAACAAGAGTATTTGGATAAAGTAATTGAATATTTTGTTTAGGTAAATGGTATTCAGGTAATACATGAACTAAGCGTTCACACCGCAAGTCGTCATCAACCATCCAAGCAGGGCATATTGCAATACCTAAAGAAGCTAACACCATATGGTGAATAACGGCGGCAGAATTAGACTCGTATTGGTTTTTAATTAGAGGTAAGTAATATTTTTCATTTTTTGCGTTCTGTAAAAAATATTGCGGATCTTGCCAGTTTAATAGGGCATGGTTAATCCATGGAACATTTGCTAAATCAGTGAGTTGTTTTATTGGGTGCTTTTCTATAAATTCCGGGGTGGTGACTAAGTAAATTTCATATTCACCCAGTTTCTTCATTTTAAGAGATGAGTTCTTTAGGTTGCCTAATCGAATGGATAAATCGAGTTTTTCTGTGATCAGGTCGTCTAAGGATGAGTTAAATGAATATTGTAACCGTAGCTTAGGATAAAGACGGCAAAATTCAGGAAGTAGTGGCAAAATAAAACGTTGGCCAAACTCACTCGTTGATGAAAAACGCAGCAAACCGGCAATACTAGTGCCTAAATTTTGGCTTCTTTCAAAAGCTTCATCTATTTGACTTTGAATACGTTTAAAGTCGTCATAGAAATGTTTTCCCACTTCTGTTAATGCAATATTCCGCGTATTTCGTGTTAGCAAGCTTACATTGAGCTGAGCTTCTAATTGTTTGATATCCACACTAACCATAGAGCGGCTTAGCCCTAAAATATCTGCGGCTTTCGTGAATGAACCGGAGTCAACAACTTGTAGAAAGCTGATAATCTTTTTGAGATTTTTTTGCATAATGACAATGATTGTTCTTTTTTATTAAACAATCATGTTACCTCCCTTGTATCGACAAAGAAAGTACTTAAATCTATTCTTTGCCACCGGAGGAAGTCCATGACTTATCGATACAAAATCGCCACAGTATTTTTACTCGGTTTCTTTATTGATTGTATTAATATTTTTATGTCAGCGATAGCATTACCTGATATTGCATCGTCATTTTCAGCGAGCCAATCTCAAGTTGCTTGGGTTGCCAATGGTTATATTTTAGGTTTAGTTCTGGTGATGCCCATCAGTTTATGGCTAGCAGGCAGGCTAGGTAATCAAAAGCTACTTTGCTATTCCATGTTGCTCTTTTCTGTTGCAGCTTGGTTCAGTGGGAGCAGTGATTCAATTTATAGTTTAATTTTTTGGCGTTTTATCCAAGGAGCCGCGGGAGGGTTATTAATTCCTGTAGGTCAGGCACTCGTTTTTGCATTATTTCCAAATAATGATCGTCAGCGTATATCAACATTGATTATGACAGTCGCGTTAATTGCGCCTGCATTCTCACCTGCCATTGGTGGTTTAATTATTGATTCTTTATCTTGGCATTGGGTTTTTTATGCTAATTTACCTTTTTCATTGCTAACGGCCGTACTTGCCTGGGGTTGGATAAAAAATGATGGGAAAACAATAAGAGAAAAGCCAGATATTTTGGGGTTAATAATGGTAAGTTTAAGTTTATTAAGCTTATTATTATCATTCTCTTTTTATAATGACTATCACAATTTATTATTGGCTTTGGTGAGTTTTTCTACTTCTGTCCTTGTATTTATTGTTTATCTTAAATATGCAAAAAAATGTCGAGAACCTATTTTAAATTTTCAGTTATTGAAAAACGCCAATCTGCGTAATGCTTTTATTGTTTACTATGCTGTTCCCGGTATTTTTACAGGGGTTAATTTACTCAATATTTTTAATCTACAAGAGAACATGGGATTCAGTGCGGCACAAACAGGGTTATTCATGGTGCTATATGCATTGGGAGCGGTGATATCAATGCTAACTGGTGGGCGCCTTTATTTGCAGATAGGGAAAAAACAATTATTTATTATTGGTATTACATTACATAGCCTTGGTATTTTTCTGCTTTATTGGGTTTCATCTTCAAGTCAGCTCTATTTATTAATAATCGCTTATTTATTGATGGGGATGGGTGGTGGATTGAGCGCCAATACTGCACAAATTAGCTCGTTGATGGATTTCAAAGACAAAGATTTACTTCAAGGGAGCGTATTGTGGAATATTAATCGGCAAGTCGCATTTAGTGTGGGTGCCGTCATATTTATTTCTATATTTAGCCTAACGACTTTTTCGAGTGATTTATTACGCTATCAATATACGTTTCTTATCGCATCAATACTCGGGTTACTTTCATTAATTTCAGTGATCAAGGAAAAATAAATGAGTGAAACAATGGAAAGAGCGCTGCAAAGCGTTGTGGACGTACATGTATTAATTGAGAATGTTTTTATGGGGAGAAATGGTGATAAAAGTTTGGCTCCTCTATTAGCCAGTTTCGATAAGCACTTTAAAATGGTTACAACCCAGGGCCATTGTATTGGATTAAATGAAGTGACTCAGTTATTCAGTCAGAATGTAGGGGTTCGAACATTATTTACAACAGAGTGTATTAATCTGATGCCATTACGCGAAGACAATGGTTATTGCTGGGTTCAATATCAAGAAAAACAGCAAATAAACGGTATTGATTCGTTAAGAATTTCTGCTGCATGTATCAGGGTCGAAGCAGAAAAGTGTGTCTGGGTTTATTTGCATGAAACTCCAGTAGTGTAAATGAGATAAAATGAGGGTGATAAAACAGAGTAATTACTGTTTTATCACCAACAGACAGCATAAGTTCATAGATGATATTTATTCTCATTTTCATTGACCGTCGGTCGGTCGAGTATTATCATGCTACTATGATCGAAGATGAGGTATAAAAAATGAGACGACTTTTTTTGATCCTAGCTGTTTGCTTGGGCACTTTTATGGCAACGTTAGATATCAGTATTGTAAACGTTGCACTACCTGCTATTGGGCGTGATCTCGATGCGAATATGTCTATGCTACAATGGGTTATTGACGCCTATGCACTATGTTTGTCAGCATTGATCTTGTCTGTTGGCCCTATTAGCGACCGTTATGGGCGTAAAAAAATTTGGCTAACAGGAATTGTTATTTTCACTCTAGGATCTGCAATTTGTGCATTTTCTACATCGTCGCACATGTTGATAGCGGGACGGGTAATTCAAGGGATCGCAGCCGCGGCTTTAATTCCTGGGGCACTTTCTATCATTACACAAGCTTTCTCGAATGATATTGAACGTATAAGAATTATTGGTATCTGGTCAGCCGTGAGTGCACTTTCCTTAATTATCGGCCCTATCTTAGGGGGATTTTTAGTCGATAGCTTCAATTGGACAACGATATTCTTAATCAATATCCCGATAGGATTGCTAACATTCCTGTTAGGCTGGCTAGGGATACAAGAAAGTTCAGATCCAGATAAAGCCGCACTGGATCCGATGGGGCAAGCTTTAAGTATCATTGCATTAGGTGGTTTAACCTTTGCTTTAATTGAGGCAGGGGAGCAAGGTTGGGGTAGCTATTTCACATTGAGTGGGTTAATCATTGCGACTATTGCATTCTTGGGGTTTATTTGGGTTGAACGTCACGTAGCTCGGCCATTATTACCTTTCTTTTTATTTAAAAAAAATCCATTTTTCTTTCAATATAATATGGCTTCTTTTGCGTTGGGTTTTGCAACTTACAGCAATGTATTTTTTATTGCGCTATTTTTACAAAAAGGCCAAGGGTGGGGGGCATTTGAAGCGGGGATCCGCATGGCACCTGAGTTTATTGCCATGGCTATTTTTTCATTCTCTTTCGGTAAACTCTCTCGCTATTTAAGCGTGCGAAATCTGATGATCTTTGGCTTTATTTTAATCGCGCTGGCTTCATTATTATTAACTCGTGTTAACGCTGAGACACCTTATATACCTATTGCGATAACATTATTTATTTTGGGTGCTGGAATGGGAATGTCTACCCCTGCAATTGGGGCACTTGTCATGGCGAGTGTTGATAAGGCCTATTCCGGCATTGCATCCGCTGTTATGAATGCATTGAGGCAAACAGGTATGACCCTCGGTATTGCTCTTTTGGGAACGTTGATGACACATCGCGCTGTAGAGCAGCTATTACAGGATGACAAGTTGGTTAGGATGTTATCGACACAGGAAATCAAACATTTGATTCAAACTTCTTCAGCAATGCCATCTGCCTTTATTGAGCAAGTCACACGGTCAGCTTTTGTTTCTGGTTTTAATGTAGCGATGTTAGGTGGAGCGGTAGCCATAATGATTACGTTATGCCTGATGGCAAGGTATAAATCAGTGAATTAATTGGTATTGAGGTTACGGACATAAAAAAACACCTGCCGGAGCAGGTGTTTTTAGGTATAAATCAACTAATTACTCGTCAAGGAAACTGCGCAGAACTTCTGAGCGGCTTGGGTGACGTAATTTACGTAATGCTTTCGCTTCGATCTGACGGATACGTTCACGGGTAACATCAAACTGTTTACCGACTTCCTCAAGGGTGTGGTCAGTATTCATATCGATACCAAAACGCATACGTAGCACTTTTGCTTCACGAGCGGTTAAGCCTGCTAACACCTCGTGAGTTGCAGAGCGTAAGCTTTCTGACGTTGCAGAGTCTAAAGGCAGTTCTAAAGTTGTATCTTCAATAAAATCACCTAAATGTGAATCTTCATCATCACCAATAGGGGTTTCCATAGAGATAGGTTCTTTAGCAATCTTCAGTACTTTACGAATTTTATCTTCCGGCATTAGCATGCGTTCTGCCAATTCTTCTGGCGATGGCTCACGGCCCATTTCTTGCAGCATTTGACGAGAGATACGGTTCAGTTTGTTGATAGTTTCAATCATGTGAACCGGGATACGAATAGTACGTGCTTGGTCAGCGATTGATCGCGTGATAGCCTGACGGATCCACCAAGTTGCATAAGTTGAGAACTTATAACCACGGCGATATTCAAACTTATCAACGGCTTTCATCAGACCGATGTTACCTTCTTGGATCAGGTCAAGGAACTGCAAGCCACGGTTGGTGTATTTCTTAGCGATAGAAATTACCAAACGTAAGTTTGCTTCAACCATCTCTTTCTTCGCACGGCGTGCTTTCGCTTCACCGATAGACATACGACGGTTGATATCTTTAACTTGTTCAATTGTCAGACCCGTTTCTTCTTCAATTTGACGCAGTCTTTGCAGGCAACGTAGAATTTCTTCTTCAACTTCAAGTAGTTTTTCTGACCAAGGCTTATTCATTGCTTTTGCAGCAGTTAACCAAGTTTCGCTGGTCTCATTACCACTAAATAAAGTAATGAAGTTTTTCTTCGGCATCTTACATTGTTCAACACACAGTTTCATGATGGTACGCTCTTGTAAGCGAACTCTGTCCATCATTTCACGCATGTTATTGACCAAGTAGTCAAATTGCTTAGGAACTAAACGGAATTCTTTAAATACTTCGGAAAGCTGCTCAATAGCGGCAGCCGTTTTCGCATCACTACGGCCATATTGTTTAATATGTTGACGCGTTTTTTCATATTGCTCGCGAAGATCAGAGAATTTTTGACGCGCTAATTCAGGATCGATGCTGTTATCGTCATCGCTATCGCTGTCATCGCCGTCTTCATCTTCTTCGTCTTCGTCATCGTCTTTATCAAGCTCTGCTTGTGGTAATTCAGAGCCAACGTGAGTTGCTGTTGGTGCAAGATCTTCTTCCGCGTTAGGGTCAACAAAGCCGGTGATTAAATCAGATAAACGGCTTTCTCCTGCTTCAACACGGTCATATTGCTCAAGAAGATAGGTGATAGCCTCAGGATATTCAGCAACAGAGCACTGAACCTGATTAATACCATCCTCGATGCGTTTTGCAATGTCGATTTCGCCTTCTCGTGTGAGAAGCTCGACGGTACCCATTTCACGCATATACATGCGGACAGGGTCGGTTGTACGGCCGATTTCACTTTCAACACTGGACAGCACTTGTGCAGCGGCTTCTGCTGCATCTTCATCAGTATCGGAAGTATTTTCAGCCAAAATTAAATCATCGGCATCAGGTGCTTCTTCCATGACCTGGATGCCCATGTCATTAATCATCTGAATGATATCTTCAATTTGATCTGAATCGACGATATCTTCCGGCAGATGGTCGTTGACCTCGGCATAGGTTAAGTAACCTTGCTCTTTACCCTTGGTTACGAGTAGCTTAAGCTGCGACTGCGGGTTTTGCTCCATAAGACGGTATCCACACTTCTGAGTATTTTAATTGGTGTCGGTCGGCGAAACATTCGGCCAACAAGAACATACAAAGGGAATATTTATTATTCGCTACGCCCTTTATTTTCGTAGCATTTTACAGGCATTTGCCTTGTGTTTATCGGCACTTAAGCCGTTTAAAATATTAATTCTGTTTTGGGTTAGATTATGTTTTCACTCTTGAAAGAGTGATTAAGCGGACTTCTTCGCGCTCTTCTGGGGTCAGCCCTTCAGTTCGTTCTTTTGCTATCAAATAGTCAAAACGTTCGTCGAGTGCGCTATTAAATAGATGGTTTAACGCATCTATAAAGGTATTTTCCGCTATCTCCTCTATTTCTATATCGTTCCACGTTGCTAGTTTTTCAAGCTGTTTCGAAAATTTATTATCACGATAACGCTCTAGCAACTGCCCAGTTGACATTCCGGGGGTGGAACGGCAAACATCAACCAATTCCTGAAATAGAGAAAGCCCCGGCATTTGAATATGGGCGATCCCCTCTAATGAGGGAACAAGCTCCGAAAAGTTCGGATTCTGTACCAACAGCGCGATAAGTATTCGCATTGTGGTTGGTTTTAATTTGGGCGCCTGATAGTTAACTTGTTCTGTGCTCTCTCTATCAATCATAGCAAGAACTTGAGAAATATCCGGTATACCAATAAAATTTCCTAGCTCTTGTGCCATATAAAGGCGCAGCGTTTCACCAGGTATTTGTTTAATCAAAGGGATAGCCAGTTTACTAAATTTTGCTTTCCCTTCTTGCGTTTTTAAATCTACCTGAGGCACAAGTGAATCAAATAAAAAGGCGGAAAGGGTTTGAGCATCTTTCATGCGTTGCTCAAAAGTCTCTTTGCCTTCTTTACGCACTAATGAATCAGGGTCTTCACCATCGGGTAAAAACATAAAGCGCAGCTGGCGACCATCCGTTAGATAGGGAAGTGCTGTTTCCAGTGCCCGCCAAGCCGCTTCTCGGCCAGCGCGGTCGCCATCATAACAACAAATAACTGTATCTGTTGAACGATAAAGTAGCTGAATATGTTCAGAGGTTGTTGATGTGCCAAGTGAGGCAACCGCATAGCGGATGTCATACTGAGCGAGAGCAACAACGTCCATATAGCCTTCAACTACGAGTAACTTCGCTAATTCACTACTATTTTGTGTTGCTTCATAGAGGCCAAATAATTGACGACCTTTATGGAAAATATCAGTTTCGGGAGAGTTTAAGTATTTGGGAAGGGCATCCCCTAACACACGCCCACCGAAGGCAATTACACGACCGCGTCTATCCCGAATTGGGAACATGACACGCTCTCTAAAACGGTCATAGATTCGGCCATTATCATTTGTCACTAACATGCCTGCATCATCAAGCTGTTTGCGACTTTCTGGGTTTACAGCGAATTTTTTGAGTAAATTGTCCCAGCCCGCAGGGGCGAAACCAATCGAAAAATGCTCAATAATTTCAGCGCTTAAACCACGTTGGCTTAAATAATCTTTCGCTTTATTAGCCGAAGAATGACTTAAGGCAGCACAGTAAAATTGATTAATTTTTTCCATCAACTGATATAAATTTTGCCGTTGATGAAGTTCTATTTGGCTTGAACCCGTTCCTTTTTCATAAGGGACATCAAGGCCATGTAGTGCAGATAATTCTTCAATAGCTTCGACAAAATCGAGTTTGTCATAATTCATCAAAAAATCGATAGCGTTGCCGTGAGCACCACAACCAAAACAGTAATAAAATTGTCTTTCACCGTTTACGGTAAAAGAAGGTGTTTTTTCATTATGGAACGGACAACAAGCGTGATGGTTTTTACCCTGTTTTTTTAACGGGACTTTTGCATCTACTAAATCAATGATGTCAGTTCTTGCTAACAAGTCATTGATAAATGAACGCGGAATTCGTCCAGCCATAAGCCTCTTTTTCGCCTGTTGATGAACGATAATAAGCCGCGCTTCCTTGAGGAAAGCACGGCCTTTAACTGCTTAGCTATTTACTACTACAAAAACTAAGTGACTACGAGAGAAACCAACGTTTTGTATTAGCTATCGTCTGTAATGAATGCAGTTTTCACTGCAAACAACTAGTACAGACGAGTACGGCGTGCGTTTTCGCGAGCCAGTTTCTTAGCGTGACGCTTTACAGCTGATGCTTTAGCGCGTTTACGTTCAGTCGTTGGTTTTTCATAGAATTCACGACGACGAACTTCAGCTAAAACACCTGCTTTTTCACAGGAACGTTTGAAACGACGCAGTGCAACGTCGAATGGCTCGTTTTCACGTACTTTAATTACCGGCATGTGCCTCTCACCTCAATAGAAATCGGTTTGTTGCTGGTACTGATTCACCAGCCTTCATTTAAAATGGTGCGGAATTTTACTTCAATGAGTACGGGTTTGTAAAGTGCCGTATAAAATTGAATCACACAAGATTACCTGATTTGCAGTTCATTCGATGAAAAAGCAAACAAAACCAGATAATAATGAGAATTAGCCACACGAAATTTTTTATTACAGGGGACTGATTATAGACTATACAGTCAGGAAAGTCAGCCTTTTACCAACATTAATTACGCGATTGCGCGAAAATAGTGATAGACTTGCGGTTATGCAATAAACAAGGGTAGTGCAATGCGTGTTTTAGGTATCGAAACCTCTTGCGATGAGACGGGTATCGCAATTTATGATGATGAGCGTGGCTTATTAGCCAATCAATTATACAGCCAAATTAAAGTTCATGCAGATTACGGTGGTGTCGTGCCTGAATTGGCTTCGCGCGATCATATTCGCAAAACAGTGCCGTTAATTCAAGCCGCGCTGAAAGAAGCTAATTTAACAAGCCAAGATATCGACGCTGTCGCTTATACTGCTGGCCCAGGTTTGGTGGGGGCTTTAATGGTAGGTGCAACCGTTGGGCGTTCATTAGCTTTTGCATGGAATGTTCCAGCCGTGGCGGTTCATCACATGGAAGGCCATTTATTGGCTCCAATGTTAGAAGAGAAAAGCCCTGAATTTCCTTTCGTTGCATTACTGGTTTCTGGTGGGCATACCCAGCTTATCAGTGTGACGGGAATTGGTGAGTATGAGCTACTTGGCGAATCCATCGATGACGCGGCAGGTGAAGCGTTTGATAAAACAGCGAAATTATTAGGTTTAGACTACCCTGGCGGCCCCGTGCTATCTCGCATGGCGCAGCAGGGGACTGCGGGCCGTTTTGTTTTTCCTCGCCCAATGACAGACAGGCCAGGGCTTGATTTTAGCTTCTCAGGGTTAAAAACCTTTGCAGCCAATACCATTCGTGAAAATGCGGATGACGACCAAACCCGAGCAGATATTGCGAGAGCCTTTGAAGATGCCGTGGTAGATACTCTGGCAATTAAATGCAAACGCGCTTTAGAACAAACTGGGTTTAAACGCTTAGTGATGGCGGGGGGCGTTAGTGCTAACCGCGCACTCAGAGCTAAAATGGAAGACGTTCTTAAACAGCGCGGCGGTGAAGTTTTTTATGCGCGCCCTGAATTCTGTACGGATAACGGCGCGATGATTGCTTTAGCGGGGCTTATTCGCCTTAAAGGTGGGTCAACAACAGGGCTTGGTGTAACAGTTCGCCCGCGCTGGCCACTGGCGGAATTGCCACCGTTAGAAAAATAACATCGCTGATGAGTTTATGTTTTTGATAAAAAGGGCTGGGTGACAGCCCTTTTACTTTTCAACTAAATATTAATGTAAAACAACGATTAGTGTAAGACAACGACCGCATCTTCAAGCCTGCTTGAACGAGCTTTTACCATATTTGATGTCTCTGTACTTTGCTCTACCAGTAATGTGCTTTGTTGTGTGATGGTTTCGAGCTCACTTACCGCTTGGGTAATATCGGCGATCCCAGCTGCTTGTTCAGAGGTTGCTTGGCTAATATGGGTAATCAATTGCGTGACATTCTGTATTTGGTCAACAATCTCCTTCATGGTGTCCCCTGCCGTATTTACTTGATTTTTCCCTGAATTGACTTTCTTTTCGCAATCATTAATTAATTCGCGAATATCATTAACTGCGCTTGCACTACGGCTTGCGAGGCTGCGTACTTCATTTGCGACAACAGCAAAGCCTTTGCCTTGCTCACCTGCACGAGCGGCTTCTACAGCGGCATTTAACGCGAGTATATTAGTTTGAAATGCGATGTCTTTAATCACATCCGTAATGGAATTGATTTTGCTGGTACTATTAACAATCTCATTCATGG
This sequence comes from Providencia sp. PROV205, assembly GCF_028479505.1. Lineage (NCBI taxonomy): Bacteria > Pseudomonadati > Pseudomonadota > Gammaproteobacteria > Enterobacterales > Morganellaceae > Providencia > Providencia sp. PROV205. The sequence continues at coordinate 168,616 of NZ_JAMPNU010000002.1, forward strand.
TATCGACAACAGCTTCCATCATTGCACCGCCATTTACTGCGGTTTCGCTAGTGGTATTAGAAAGCTGATCAACTTGGATTGTATTATCGGCATTCATTTTTACAGAAACAGCCATTTGGTTCATGGTCGCAACGGTTTGTTGCATATAACCGACGGTTTGCTGAGTATGCGTTTCTAATTCACCACAATCGGAGACTAAAGATTCACTGCCTTTGCGGACGTTATCAACTTGTTCGGAGACATCTTTGATTAGCCAGCGGCAAACCAGTCCAAGTTGCCCTATAGCGCGTAATACTAAGCCAATTTCATCTGTACGTTGCATATGGTTAACGCTATGTTGATTTCCTCGTGCAATACCAAGTGCTTGTTGGGTGATGTTTTCCAATGGTGTGGCGAGCATTTTTTCAAATATCACATTACCGACCAGTAATGTGATAAATGTGCAGATGCTCATGATTAAAAGGGATCCGATTGGTTGCAAAACAACGCTTGCCATGATGAGCCAAAGAATAAACAACAGGCTCATGACGAGTCGGATACGCCAGCGTGTTGAACATATAGAAAAGTGAAACGGTATTTTTTTAGAAAGTACAATTCCCTTAAAAATTTTTCGTTTACTTCTATTTTCATTCATTGCGGTATAGAGCGGTTCTACTGTCGCAATTTCTTGGCGTGTTGCACGGGTTCGAATGGACATATAGCCCGTAATGACACCTTTGCGTTCCACTGGGATGATATTGGCTCTAACCCAGTAATGGTCACCATTTTTCCGACGGTTTTTTACAATACCAGTCCAAGGTTCTCCTTTTTTAAGTGTTGCCCACATGTCGGCAAAAGCTTCTTTGGGCATATCTGGATGGCGGATAATATTGTGCGGACGTGTTAATAACTCATCTAATTCATAACCACTAACTTGGACAAAGAAATCATTAGCGTGAACAATGTTTCCTTGCAGATCGCTAGTTGTCATCAATGTGATATTTTCATCTAACACATATTCATTTTGAGTGATATAAGGGGTTCTGCTCATTACAATACCATTATTATTGTTTAATTTTCCTTTTATATAGTCGACAGCTTTTAAATATTCCTTAGTAATAATTTTGCAATAATTTAACTTTTCTTTAAAAGTGTGCGCTAGTTATGGCTAAAATGTAACGCAGCACAAATTGCTACCAGTACAGTTTTAAGGAGGGATATCGCGCTGTTGTTATTGATGGGCTTTTTTGGGAAATTTTAAACAAGGCAAAATAGCATAAAAAAAGAGCTGAAATCAGCTCTTCTTAGGGAAAAATCAAATGTAACGATCAGTCATCCTGTTCTTGCTCTTTGGCTTCTTGGGCTATTTCTTTATTGGTTTTTTGTTTTTTGTTTTTCAGTTTTTGCCAAATACGGCTTTCTTGGCCGCGCCAAAGGCGTTGTATATTACCGTGATGGCGGACTAACACTAAACAAGACAGCATGGCAACAGGGAAGGTGAATTCAGGTTTAAACCACCAAACATAAAAGGGAGCAAGTAAGGCGCTGACAATCGCGCCGAGTGATGAATAACCACTAAGCAATACTGTAAGTAACCATGTCCCTGCGACTAAACCAGAAAGATCCCAACCAATAGCGGCAATTGAGCCAAATGCAGTTGCTACACCTTTTCCGCCTTTGAAACGAAAGAAAATGGGATATATATGCCCAAGACAGGCTGCAATTGCAACAAAGCCAAGATAGAATGGCTGCACATTTAAATAATAAGCAAGCCAAACGGGTATCATCCCTTTTAATACGTCACAAATGAGTACCCCGGCAGCGGCGGCTTTACCGCCTACACGCAATACGTTAGTTGCACCAGGGTTACCAGAGCCGTGTTGACGGGGGTCGGGTAGTCTCGCCAAACGGCAGATCAGTATCGCACTCGAAACTGAGCCGCAAAGATAGGCGAAGATTATCATGCCAAGCGCGGTTGCACTCATAGCTAACTCCAAAACGGTTAAGGCCATAAATTCACTTCAGTCTTGGATAATACGCATATTTTTGCTGAAGTGGTATCAATTCAGTACATAAATGAGAAAATGACGTGATGGATATCGTATTTATTGAGCAATTATCAGTCATCACCACGATTGGTGTATATGACTGGGAACAAGATATTGAACAGAAACTCGTGCTCGATATCGAAATGGGATGGGATAACAAACGCGCGTCTATGAGCGATAATGTAGAATATTGCCTAGATTATGCCAAGGTTAGTCAGGCTATCCTCGCTCATGTAGGGAATAACAAGTTTGGGTTAGTAGAACGTGTTGCTGAAGAAGTTGCACAATTATTGATGACACAATTTGCTAGCCCATGGGTTCGTATTAAGGTCGCTAAGCCGGGAGCCGTGGCGCGAGCCAAGCAGGTTGGGGTTGTTATCGAAAGAGGCGTGAAAAGCGCTTAAATGATGACTGGCGGTGTTCAACCGCCAGCTTTATGAGCGTTAGATGATTTGTTGTTGCTGCCAACCTGCAACGGCTTCAATACGTTGTCGCGTAAGTTCTTGGCGGATTTCAGGGCCTTGAAAGCCTTGTTCAATAATTGGTTTTACTTCAACGGATTGTGCAATGGAAAAAGCTTGCCTGAAGTACCGTCCTTGTGGATAGGCTTGTTGTTCAAGGCCTAATCGACCTCTTGCATCCGCCTCGCTGATTAAACTGAGTTGTTCAATACGTTCTGGTTTACGCCAGCTATCAAGCCCATCAAAAATCGCAATGAGCTCATTAGCAGGTAATTTATTGATAATATGGATTTTATCATGATAGCGAGCCGCTAGACGGGCTAAGTCCCGAGCGGTAGTTGGCACTTTTAATCTTGCGCAGAGTGCTTCTATTAATGGGATACCTGCTTCACCGTGGTTTGGGTGACTTGGCCAAACATCCGGTGGTGTCAGCGCTTTACCTAAATCATGGCATAAGGCAGCAAAGCGAATATCCACACTGTTAGATAGCTCGGTAACCACTTTCATTACCATTAGGGTGTGAATGCCAGTATCAATCTCTGGGTGCCATTTTTCAGGGGCTGGGACACCAAATAGTGCATCAACTTCAGGAAAAAGAACGGCTAAAGCACCACATTGGCGTAAAACGTCAAAATAAATCTGTGGGGAGTTTGATTTCAGTGCTTTTTCGGTTTCTGTCCAAACGCGCTCGGCGGTGAGGTGAGATAATTCCCCTGTTACGGCCATTTTTTGCATTAATGCCAATGTTTCAGGCGCAATCGTAAAACCTTGTTCAAAGTAGCGAGCGGCAAATCGCGCAACCCGTAAGACCCGTAAAGGATCTTCAGAAAATGCGTCAGAAACATGACGTAAAATACGGTTGTTGAGATCTTTTACGCCTTGGAATGGGTCAACAATTTCGCCAGATCCACTTTGTGCTATCGCGTTAATTGTCAGATCGCGACGTAGTAGATCATCTTCAATGGTGACATCGGGAGCGCTATAGCAGCTAAAGCCAGTATAGCCCGCGCCAGTTTTACGTTCTGTTCGGGCTAAAGCGTATTCTTCATGGGTTTTTGGATGTAGGAAAACAGGAAAATCCTTTCCGACTTGTTGAAAACCTTGAGATAGCATTGCCTCGGGTGTTGTGCCAACCACCACGTAGTCCCTATCTGAAATAGGTAGACCAAGAAGTTGGTCACGTACAGCCCCCCCCACGAGATAGACTTTCATTTGAATGGCCTCAATTACATCCAACCATCATTACGTTTTTTACGACGTGGAATAATGTGCGGTAAAATCAAACCTAAAATTAAGCCAACACCAGCGACGCCACCACCATACATAAACCATTGTAAAATCAATTCACGACGGCGATCATCTAAGTTGACCTCAGCAATTTCTAGTTTTTTGCCGGATTTGATCAACTCATTTTTTAATTTTTCATTTTCAGCTTTTAGTTGGCTGACGATATTGTCATTATCAGCGACTTTTTGCTGCATATCTGCAGTTCGTGTATTCCACGTGCTATCAATATTGTCGAGCTGTTGACGTAGTTTTTGGTTTTCAGCTTCAAGTTCTGGAATGCGAGTTTTCATACTTGGTGTATTACTGAGTTGCTCAACGGGTAACCAGACCGTTCTGCCTTTTTCATCGCGAACTTGTGCAAATTTGTTATCTGTGGAGAGCAGTTCAACTGCTTCCCCGGCATTGAGCGTACCTACAATACGATATTTTGTGCCAGGTCCACTATGAACGTATGTGGATAAATCATCTGATACATAACGTTTTTCTGCTGCATGTGAATTTAAGGAAAGGCCTAGCCCCATGATTGAAATTAATAATAATGGAATTTTTCGCATGGTATTTACAGTCTTTTGATGGTGAATGAGTTTTATATTATTTGAATACTAATGAGTAAAACGCGAGGGTGCAAATCCTAAACGCAGATGTCTCTACAGTCTAAAGGAGAATGAGAACTATCCTAACTGTCTAAATTACCCTTGTTTTTACTTTGTTTTCAATATAACTCACTGAAAGAAATATGACAGGTAGAATTTTTGTTTATCGCACAGTTTCTTTTCTCAGCTTAGCTCGATTGGGGTAATATGAGTGAAGTGAAATAATTAAATAAGGATATGTATGAGCCACGTAGAGGTTGAACTCAAACTTGCTGCTAAGAGTTCCGCAATAGAGGCTGTACGACAGTGTCTATCGACATTGTCTCACCAATACAGTGAGCCGACGAAGTTAACCAATATCTACTTTGATACGGCAAATAAGCAGTTACGTCAGTGGGATATGGGCTTACGTATCCGAGGTTGTGATGGCCGCTATGAAATGACAATGAAAACGGCAGGACAGGCGGTAGGTGGTTTGCATCAACGGCCTGAATATAACGTTGACATAGATTCGCCAGAGCTTGATTTAGCGGCATTACCCGCTGAAATTTGGCCCGAAGGAACTGACATTTCACAGCTTAAGTCTGAATTAAATATCCTTTTCAGCACGAATTTTACGCGTGAAAAATGGTTAGTCACGTTTGAAGATAGCGAAATAGAAGTCGTTTTCGACCAAGGTGAGATATCCGCAGGTTCAAAGGATTTGCCTATTCAAGAGTTTGAATTAGAACTCAAAAAAGGTTTTATTGCTGATGTGCTCAATTTAGCAAAGAAATTTGCAGATATTGATGGTCTGCACCTGTCATCACTTAGCAAAGCTGCACGTGGATATTCATTGCTATCACCGTCAAAAGAGCTATTAGCTCGCCCTGACTCGGTGTTTGACTATGAAGAGCAACCCTTAGAAAAGTCATTAATGCATATGCAATTACTTTGCCAGCAGCATGAAGACTACTGGTTAGCAAATAGCAGCAATGCACGCCAAGGCTTCAGTGAGTTTTTACGTTTTGTTCAGGCATTTTTAGTGCATTACCAAAACTCAGTGCCTCACTTTATCCATGACACGCCACTGGAACAATTACGTTCAGATATTGCCGATGAAACCATCAGTGCGGAGGATTTTTGCTATAGCAGTCAGTGGTTAAAGTGTAAATTAGCCTTTATCCAGTGGTTAAGTGCTTTAACCTATCAAGAAGCCCATTAAGGTATTGATAATATGCATGCTTTTCCTGAGTTATTACAAAGCCAAGGTGAACGCGTTTTAAGCCGAATAACGGAACAGGCTCACGAGTTACTGCCGTTAAGCGAACAAGAAATTCAGGTGCTGTCTTTCAGCGATTTTGCATTCAAGAAAGTACGCGCGCATTCACAGTTTTTACTTGAAATTCGTTCTCAGCCACCGAAAGCGGATGAATGGAAAAGTTATGCATCATGGTTATCACAAGAATTGTCGTCAGTTAGTCATGAAGAACATTTGATGCGAGTATTGCGCATCTTTCGCCACTATATATTAGTGCGCTGCGCATGGATGCAAGTGTTAGAAATAAGCACGCAAGAAGAAACGATTTATCAGCTCAGTATATTGGCGGAGACCTTGGTTGTTGCGGCGCGAGACTGGTTGTATCAAGAATATAGTCAGTCATGGGGAACCCCTTGTAACGCAGAAGGAAAACCGCAGCCACTATTGGTTTTAGGGATGGGAAAGTTAGGGGGCAGAGAGCTCAATTTTTCTTCAGATATTGACCTGATTTTTGCTTATCCAGAAAATGGGGTTACCCAAGGTGGCCGGAAAGAGTTAGATAATGCACAATTTTTTACGCGTTTAGGGCAAAAATTGATCCGCGTACTCGATCAAGTGACGGAGTATGGTTTTGTTTATCGGGTCGATATGCGTTTACGGCCATTTGGAGATAGCGGCCCGCTGGTTTTTAGTTTTTCTGCGCTAGAAGATTATTACCAAGAACAAGGGCGAGATTGGGAACGCTATGCGATGGTTAAAGCCCGTATTATGGGGGCTGATAGCCTGCATTATGAGGCGTGTTTGCGAAAACTTTTGCGTCCTTTCGTCTATCGTCGCTATATCGACTTTAGCGTGATCCAATCCTTACGTAATATGAAAAATATGATTGAGCGAGAGGTTCGGCGTCGTGGTTTGGTCAATAACATCAAATTAGGCGCTGGAGGGATCCGCGAAGTTGAATTTGTTTCACAGGTTTTCCAACTTATTCGAGGGGGGCGAGAACCTGTTTTACAGTCGCAATCCTTATTTTCAACATTACAAGGGATCCGAGAACTTGCATTATTAACTGAAGATCAAGTTGATATCCTGCAAGATGGCTACCTTTTCTTGCGTAGAGTCGAAAACTTACTGCAAAGTATCGATGACCAACAGACACAAACACTCCCTGAAGATACTTTAAACCAAACGCGCTTAGCGTGGGGAATGGGGTTTGCGGATTGGCCTGAGTTTTACCAACTTTTGAGCCAGAAAATGGCGGCAGTACATCAAATATTCACTGAGCAAATAGGCCAGGAAGATGACACTGAGAATACCGATGCATTCGATGAAATTTATATCACACTGTGGCAAAGTGAATTATCGAAAGAAGAATTAGCCGCCTATTTGCCCTCTAAAAATGAAGATATTGCACAACGCATTATTCACGGCATAGTGATGTTTCGCCATGATCTCAATAAACGCACCATTGGCCCTCGTGGACGGGATGTTCTTGATGAATTAATGCCTAAATTATTGGCTAAAGTCGGTGAACGTGATGATGCAGGCCAAGTCATTGAGCGCATCACACCACTGTTATTGAGCATTGTTAGCCGTACAACTTACCTAGAGTTAATGCTTGAATTTGATGAGGTTTTGACGCACGTTATTCGTTTATGTGCGGCTTCACCCATGATAGCAGAGCAGTTAGCGCGCCACCCATTGTTGCTTGATGAATTGCTCGACCCTCAATCCTTATACCAGCCTCTGCCACTAGCGGCCTACCGTGACGAGTTACGCCAATATTTAATGCGCGTTCCTGAAGATGACGAAGAACAACAACTTGAAGCATTACGTCAATTCAAACAGGCTCAATTATTACGCATCGCTGCTGAAGATATTTCAGGTGTTTTGCCGGTAATGAAAGTCAGTGATCATCTGACTTACCTTGCAGAAGCAATTATTGATGCGGTGGTACACCAAGCGTGGCAAAAAATGGTAAAACGCTATGGTGAGCCAGCGCATCTCGAGCAAAGTGACAAAAAACAATATGGGTTTGCGGTATTAGGTTATGGAAAACTAGGTGGCTGGGAATTGGGCTATGGTTCTGATTTAGACCTCGTTTTTCTTTTCGATTGCCCTTTAGATGTCGTCACCAACGGCGAACGTTCCATTGATGCACGCCAATTTTACTTGCGTGTTGCTCAACGCATTATCCATTTGTTTAGTACTCGAACCCCTTCTGGTGTGTTGTATGAAGTTGATGCGCGACTCAGGCCTTCCGGTGAGTCAGGGATGTTAGTCAGTACAATACAATCATTTGATGACTACCAAAAAAATGATGCTTGGACATGGGAGCATCAAGCACTCATTCGAGCTCGAATGGTGTTTGGTGATGAGGATTTACAACGGAAATTTATACAAACTCGCCACGAAACGTTGTGTATGCCAAGAGACCCTCACACCTTGCAGCAACAAGTGCGTGATATGCGGTTGAAAATGCATCAGCACCTAGGAAGCCATCAAGCTAATGAGTTCGATTTAAAAGCGGATCCAGGTGGGATCACCGATATTGAATTTATCGCGCAATACTTAGTTTTGCGTTTTGCCGCAGAAAATAACGTGTTAACACGTTGGTCTGATAATGTGCGTATTTTCGAGCTAATGGCGCAATATGGTTTCATGCCTGAAGATGAGGCGAATGCTTTAACTCAAGCGTATGTCACGATGCGTAATGAACTCCATCACTTAGCATTACAATCATTGCCAAGCCGTGTTGAAACAAACCAATTTACTCAGCAACGTGAACAAGTTTTAGCGAGTTGGCAAAAATGGCTTGAGGAATAAGGAACAAACGCATTTTATTTAGCTAAACAGCGCAATATGCTAGTATTGTTGCTAATTATTATTAGATTTCCTTTTAAAACTGGAGTGCAGGATGAAAGTAACTCTCCCGGATTATAAACAAGCCGGTGTGCTGGTGGTTGGTGATGTGATGTTAGACCGTTATTGGCATGGTCCTGCAAACCGAATTTCGCCAGAAGCCCCTGTTCCGGTCGTTAAAGTCACGATGGTAGAAGAGCGTCCCGGTGGCGCGGCTAACGTCGCGATGAACATTGCCTCGTTAGGGGCAAATTCACGTCTTGTTGGGTTAACTGGGATTGATGACGCGGCAAAAGCACTGACTGAAAATTTAAATGCGGTGCAGGTGCGTTGTGATTTTGTCGCTATTCCCACTCATCCAACGATTACTAAATTACGCGTACTTTCACGTAATCAGCAACTTATTCGCCTTGATTTTGAAGAAGGTTTTGAAAACGTGGATGTTGCCCCCGTACTGGAGCGCATAGAACAAGCACTGCCACACATTGGTGCACTAGTGCTGTCTGACTATGCAAAAGGGGCATTAACGCATGTTGAGAAAATGATAGCGCTCGCTAACAAGGCCAATGTTCCCGTTTTGATTGACCCGAAAGGAAACAATTTCGAACGCTACCGTGGGGCAACATTATTGACGCCAAATATGTCTGAGTTTGAAGCGATTGTTGGGCCATGTAAAAACAACCAAGACGTTGAAGAAAAAGGCATGAAGCTGCTTCACTCATTGGAGCTTAAAGCACTATTAATTACGCGTTCAGAGCAAGGTATGAGCCTGATCCGCCGTGATGAAGCCCCATTGCATTTACCTACTCAGGCACAAGAAGTGTTTGATGTGACTGGGGCAGGGGATACGGTTATTGGCGTATTGGCTGCGTCTATTGCTTCTGGTCGCCCACTACATGAAGCCTGCGCATTGGCCAATGCCGCAGCTGGCGTGGTGGTTGGTAAATTAGGGACTTCTACGGTTTCGCCAATTGAATTGGAAAATGCGATCCGGGGTCGCGCTGATACTGGTTTTGGTGTCATGACTGAAAATGAATTAAAACAAGCCGTTGAGAATGCAAGACAGCGCGGTGAACGTGTCGTGATGACGAATGGTTGTTTTGATATTCTCCATGCAGGGCATGTGTCGTATTTAGCCAATGCGCGTAAATTAGGCGACCGCTTGATTGTGGCGGTCAATAGCGATGCATCGACGCGCCGCTTAAAGGGTGAAACACGTCCAGTTAACCCATTAGAACAGCGTATGACCGTTCTAGGGGCTTTGGGGGCAGTGGATTGGGTGGTTGCTTTTGAAGAAGACACTCCGCAACGCTTAATCGCAGAAGTTCTGCCAGACATCTTAGTTAAAGGGGGGGATTACCGCCCTGAAGAGATCGCGGGCAGTGCTGAAGTGTGGGCTGCTGGAGGCGAAGTTAAAGTCCTTAACTTCGAAGATGGTATCTCGACAACGAATATCATCAAGAACATCATGAAAACCAGTTAATTTATTATTAGCTATTAAAAAAACCTCACTATGGAACTTCAAGCCAAGTGAGGTTTTTATTTATCTAAAATCAATATGGCGTCAAATATTGACGTCATATTTTTTTTGTTTTAGATTTTAACGTCACAATATGACGTCATGGAATAGACGATGATAAAAATGAGGGAACTGGGTTCGAAGCACCGTAAAACGATGGTGGATATACTCACAATTCCACCTAAATCAGGGCTCAAGTGGGGCGATGTAACAAGTTTAGTTTAGCATTTAGGCGGCACTATAAAGAATGGAAGTGGTTCACGTCGCAGGTTTGTTTTACAAAGTTTTTTGTTCCTGACACATCAGCCCCATCCAGGGAATACACTGGATAAAGGTGCGGTGAACGGGTTACGTGAGTGGTTAGAAAATACGATAGGGGTGGAATATGATTAAAAGCAGTAATGTGATGACGATAGACGGCCATCCTGCATCTGTTATCTATGAAGCTGAAATTAAAGCGTTTCGTGGTAAGTTTTTAGATGTAAGTGGTTACTGTGATTTTGTCTCTGATAGCATTGAAGGGTTAAAAAAAGAAGCGCGAATATCTTTAGCGGAATACATCGAAGGCTGCCAAAAAGAAGGGATTAACCCGTTCAAAGAACAAGAAACGGTAAAGTCATTTACGCTGCGTTACCCAAGCCGCTTGGAGGCTTATTTAAATGCGGTAACAACTGAACATAATGTTTCTAAAAACCAGTATATTGTTCAGTTGCTTGAACGCGAGCTGAATATCAAATAACAAAAGTGACGCCTTAGTCGGTGTCACTTTTTCAATTTAATTACTCAGACGTTTTTTCTTCTACATTTAAATGGGCTTCAAGTGCGCTAACACGTTGTTCCATTTTTGCTAATTTTTCGCGGGTGCGTAACAAGACTTGAGTTTGAATATCAAATTCTTCACGGCTGACTAAGTCTAATTTGCCGAGTTGTGATTGTAACAGTGAACGCAGTTTTTTATCAAAATCTTCACCTAAATCGCGTACGCCTTGCGGTAAAGCGCCTTGAATTTGGCGGGCAACTTGTTCAATTTTTTTCGGATCGAGCATTCGCGGGTCCTTCAGTTAATCAAGATATAATTAAGCGTAGTGTAATACCTCTTTTCGCCTTGTGCTAGCTCGAATTAGTTAGCGAAAAGGCCTAGGTGTATTATCTGTGATGAAAAAAGCTTGGTATTCGTCTGTGGCAGTAAAATTAACCTTGATAACCCTAAGTTTTTATTCATGTTTTTTGACTAAAAGTGTGAGTCGTTCGCCAATTTTGATTATCATCGTTGCGAACTTGAATTATTGGCGTTATATTAATTGCGTATATCTCAGGGCGGGGTGAAAGTCCCCACCGGCGGTAAACATGCATCACGCATGAAGCCCGCGAGCGCTTTACCATTCTGTGGTAAAGGTCAGCAGACCCAGTGTGAATCTGGGGCCGACGGTTATAGTCCGGATGGGAGAGAATTAACTGTATCTGCATATTTGTGCTATTACGCACAATAGTGTTCTGCATACCTGAATAGGTAAATGCCTTTTATTGGCTATTTATATATTCACCATTTCTCGTATTCCTAAGACTGCCTTGATTCTGGTAACTAGTTAATAACTATTTAAGAGGTTTTTTACCATGGATCATTCGCTACTTTCTGTATTCGGTAATCCTATCGAACGTGTTGAAAATGCTATCGAGGCTTTACGCCAAGGTAAAGGTGTTCTTGTTCTCGATGATGAAGATCGTGAGAACGAAGGCGATCTAATTTTTGCAGCAGAAACCATGACCGCTGAGCAAATGGCATTTACCATTCGTTATAGCAGTGGGATCGTGTGTCTTTGTATTACTGAAGAGCGTCGTAAGTTGCTCGAATTACCGATGATGGTGGAAAATAACACCAGCCAAAACCAAACGGGTTTCACGGTAACTATCGAGGCCGCGAAAGGGGTTACCACGGGCGTTTCCGCAGCGGATCGTATCACCACTATTCGTGCTGCAATTGCAGATAACGCAGTCCCTGCCGACCTAAATCACCCAGGCCACGTTTTCCCATTACGTGGGCGTGACGGTGGGGTATTAGCACGTCGTGGCCACACTGAAGCATCTATCGACCTTGCGACTCTAGCGGGTTTCAAACCTGCCGGTGTGTTGTGTGAGTTGACTAATGATGATGGTTCTATGGCTCGTACTCCAGAAGTCGCTGCATTTGGTAAGCAGCATGGCTTGACGGTGGTGACGATTGAAGATTTAGTGCAATACCGTTTGCAGCATGAAAAGAAAGCGAGCTGATCCTCTTAGAGGAAGAGCTCTAGATAGAGGTTTTGATAAGTTTAAATATTAATAAGCTAAGTTATTTAAATTATTAATAGTACGTTAAGCATATAGAATATCTTGAAGGCCACTGAGTTGCACACCTCGTGGCCTTTTCAATTTTTTTGATGATCATACTCATAATTAGCCCACTGTGTTTCTTGCTGAAAAGCGTATGCTGTAGGGAGAAACTAATTGAGTTGGAGTTTAATCATCATGTCGGTAAATACTTCAGTGGTAAAAAATAAGATCCCTGCCATTTTTATTGGCCATGGTAGCCCGATGAATGCGATTGAGGATAATCCTTACACTCAAGCGTGGGAAAAACTCGGTAAAGTCTTACCTCGGCCAAGCGCAATTTTGGTGATTTCAGCTCACTGGTATACGCGTGGCACTGCTGTGACTTCGATGTTAAACCCACAAACGATTCATGATTTCGGTGGTTTCCCCGAAGCCTTGTATCAAATCGAATATCCTGCCCCTGGTTCTCCTGAATTAGCTCAGCAAGTTGCATCATTATTAGCTCCTGAGCCCATTCACCTTGATGAACAAGAGTGGGGATTAGACCACGGTACATGGGAAATTTTAGTACGTATGTATCCAGAAGCCGATATCCCTGTGATCCAGCTGAGTATCGATGGTAGTAAACCTGCTACTTGGCACTATGATCTCGGAAAAAAGTTATCGGTTCTAAGAGAAGAAGGCGTACTAATTATGGGAAGTGGCAATGTTGTACATAATCTACGGGCGATGAATTGGCAAAATTCTCATGCCAAGCCGTATCCATGGGCAATATCTTTTGAAAAGTTTGTGTATGATAATCTGCAAAGTCATGAAATGCCTCATCCATTGACTAAAGGGTTGGAACGGGAGGATGGGAAATTATCGAACCCATCACCAGAGCATTACTTGCCTATTTTACCTATTTTAGGGGCTTGGGATGGGCAAGAAGAGATCAGTACACCGATTGAAGGAATTGTGTCGGCATCGTTAAGTATGCTGTCTATTCAGGTAGGATAAGTTTTTCTTCTATGGAATTGATTGATAAAAAAGCCCAAATCATATTGCTATGTTTTGGGCTGAGCTTTTAATTTTAAATACGATTAATCGATGATCGTATGTGGATAAAAGCGTGATAAGTCTTGAGTGATCAGTTCTTTATCTTCACGAATACAGATCCCCGCTGGTTGATCATTCACCAACCAGCTTCCGACTAAGGTGTAGCTACCTTCAAATTGTGGAAGTGGGTGGAACTGTTGAATAATCATACCTTCTTCGCCGTATGGGCCGTCTGCGGCTGCAATTTCCTTGCCATTTTCGATAATACGGATATTGGCACCTTCACGAGAAAATAGTGGCTTAATGACGTATTTTTCGAGTTCTGGCTGGGTTTTGCCATCTGCGAAATAAGCAGGCAGTAAATTTGGGTGATCAGGGAACATTTCCCATAACATTGGCAATAAGGCCTTGTTAGAAATGATGCTCTTCCATGCAGGCTCTAACCAGCGCACGCCAGCGTCTTGCAATTTAGTTGAGAAAATTTCTCTTAGCATAAATTCCCACGGATATAGTTTGAACAGGTTACTAATCACCTGATCTTGTGTATCCGAAAACTCACCTTTTTCACCTAGACCAATTTCGTCGATATATAAGAATTCAGTAGCAATACCCGCTTCATTGGCGCAATCTTGTAAATACTGAACGGTACCGCGATCTTCTTCTGTGTCACGGCAACAAGACATATGTAACAAGCGAAAACCATACTGATCTTTTAATTGCGTAAAGCGCTCGATCAATTGCTCTTGAATACTATTAAACTGATCAGCATTCTCAGGTAATTTCCCTGCTTCAATTTGATCTTCTAACCAGATCCATTGGAAAAATGCAGATTCATATAATGAAGTTGGAGTATCCGCGTTATTTTCTAAAAGCTTAGGTGGGTTAATACCATCGTAAGCAAGGTCAAGCCTAGAATATAACGAAGGTTGCTCGCTTTTCCATGAACTGCGAACAAATTCCCAACAATGTTTAGGGATCTGAAAACGCGCCATTAACTCATCGCTTTCAACAACACGTTCAACCACTTTTAGGCACATTTGATGCAACTGTTCGGTTGCATCTTCGATCTCTTCAATTTGTGCCATCGTGAATTGGTAATACGCGTCTTCTGACCAGTAAGGCTCACCATACATAGTATGAAATTCAAAGCCAAACTCAGAGGCTTTCTCGCGCCAGTTTGGGCGCTCTACTATAGGAACTCGTTTCATTACTTATCAACCACCCATCGAACGGGAAGAAGAAGTTGATTTTGCAGAAGAAGATGAACGCTGTGCCATCGCTTGTTTATTGACGGTGTCACCAAAACCGCCACGAGTCACGGTTGAAGTTGTTGGTGGTTTAGGTGCCATGGCGGTTTTTGGTACGCTCATTGAACGACCACCTGCAACGGCAGGGCCATAGCTTTTACCTGAAGCGTCAACAAACTTACCGTTGGCTGGGCTCGCTGGGTTTTTCGAGCTGAATAATGGTTGTGATGCAGCGCTACCGCCCATCATACGGCCCATCATATAACCCATCATTAATGGCATCCACATACTACCGCCACTGCTTTGTGCTTGAGCAGTTTGTTCACCATTTGTTGAGCTAGTGCCTGCAAGACCCGCTTGAGCAGGGGCTTGAGTACACATAGATTCACCAAACTCAGCAATACAATCAGCCTGAGTTTCATATTTAGGTGCAGTTTTAGCAGCTTCTTGTAGTGCATTATTGTAAGCGACGGTGCACTGTTCGGCTTGTGATGGGTTCGCTTGGCTACAATCTTGCGCGTTGGTGTACAGTGATACAGTTTCATCGCTTTCTTCACAAGCGGAAAGCATAAATACGGCACTGACCGCAACAGCCACAGGCGCTAAACGGTATGAACGCCAAGACTTACGGAAGGCGCTCTGATTAATATCTTTGGTACGCTTCATGGTCATGGTAATTACCCTGAATTTAATTAAGTAAGATGTTTTTAGATGTTAGCTCTAGGATAGGGGATAACCGCTGAAAATTAAAGCAGAAATATAGGAGAAATGAGCTGAATTTATCATTTTGATAACTTTCTGCTATTTTTTTCTAATTAGCCGGGTATTTATTGAAGAGTAAAATAACATTTTTATTTTATATCAATAAATTAGCTGCAGGTTGTTTTTTGAACTAAAACGTAGTGAACAGAGTGAGAATTCACTGAATTTGTACCATAGGCTAATGAAAAGGGGTTGTAAGCGGGCCAATTAGTACAAATTAGCAATTCTAAACGATTTACTTGGCTTCCTTCAAAAAATAACCCGCTATGTAAGCGGGCCATTATATCATTTTCAAATAAACTAAGAATTTTAGTTCATTTTTGGTGCATTGGTACTACGAATAATACTACTTGCAGAGGTTGAAATCTCTTTACCTAAATTCGCATTTAGGCGTGCAATATCGTCTTCGTTTAATGTACCACGAGCAAATTCAATATTCAGTTGGTTAATCATGTAGTCGTAACGCGCATTAGACAGATTTTGTTTCGCTTGGTATAGCGCTGTTGTTGCTGTCAATACGTCAACAATGGTACGTGTCCCTACTTGATAGCCGGCTTCCATCGCATCTAATGAGCTTTGTGCGGAAACAACGACTTGTTTGTAAGCATTAATACTACTGATTGACGATGATACGTTATTAAATGATGAGCGAACTAACTGAATCACATTGCGGTAAACGCTTTCAAGTTGTTCACTAGCACCTTGGAAACCATATTGTGCTTGTTCAACCTGAGAACTGACTGCGCCACCAGTATACAGTGGAATGCTTAAATTTAAGCCAATGCTATTTTGGCCGTTATAGCTGTTGCTCGCACTACCGCCATATGGCGTGTTATAACCGCTGCCGTGTTGGTAACTATTTGTGACTGTTGTTGATGCATCTAAGTTAACTGTTGGCATGTGGCCTGTTTCTGCTAAACGGATGTTTTCACGAGAAACATCTTGCGCTAAACGTGCGCTTAACAGGCTGAGGTTACGCTCTTCGGCTTCTTTTAGGATAGCGTTGATATCGCCCAGCTCATTAGTTTTAAAGCGGTCGATATTTAAAGAGGCGAGTTGGCTGTAGTACACGCCACTGACTTGACGCAGTTTTTCAATCGCATTTTCTAACTCGTTACGGCCTGCAACTTCTTGTGCAATAACGCTATCATAGTTTGCACGGGCGTTTTGCACGTCGGTAATGGCAACAAGACCTACGTTAAAACGTTGTGTAACTTGGTCTAATTGGCGATAAACCGCTTCTTTATTTGCTTCAATATAAGATAACGCGTCAATCGCTTTTAAGACGTTAAAATACGCAGTTGCAGTATTTAAAATTAATTGCTGTTGACCTGTTTGATACGTGACATCAGAAATACCCGCAGTTTTTTCTTGGATAGTTAATTGACGCCATTTCGACATATCAAACACAACTTGGGTCAGTTTCAGTGAAGCATTTAAACCTGTGCTTTCAGTGTTTCTTGCGTCACGGTAACCACTGCCGTAGCTAGCGCCTGCACCTAAACCTAATTGTGGCAACAATGGGCTGCGAGATTCATTAATTTTTTCAAAAGCTTGATTACGTTCAGCTAATGATTTTCTTAATTCAGGGTTACTTTCTTTGGATTTTTGGTAAACCTGTAGTAAATCTTCTGCAAAGCTATTGGTACTGAGACCCACAAAACTCATCGAAATTAAAAGGGGAAGCAGTTTCTTCATTTTGATTCCTTGATTAAACAGCAAATTAAGTTGAGTCTGTTGCCTAAAACGTACCATGCCTAACTAGGCGATAGATATTAAATTATCCGTTTTAGAGACAGTTATTAAAAACAGACACTATGTTGCTCTTTGATTTGAATAATGGCGCTTATTGTAACAGAGTATCACTTCTATTAACGGTAGCCTTTTGTGCCATTTTGTCTCAATTTATTAAACATTACCTCATCTAAGGTTAAAAAACCTCAAAAACTGTTTTAATCCACAATTATTTCCTTAAGATGGAATAATTGAGTTTGGAGAATGAAATGACAAAACAAATAGAGCAGCCAATTAAATACGGCAAAAATGATGTTGAAATTATATCCAAGCGTAAATTATTTAATGGTTTTTTTCAAATGGTTGAATATCAATTTCGTCATCGCCTCTTCGCGGGCGGATGGAGTAAAGAAATTCGCCGTGAAGTTTTTGAGCGGGGTCATGCAGGCGTAGTTTTACCCTATGACCCGAAAGCTGATAGTGTTGTTTTGATTGAACAAATTAGGTTACCTGCAATCGAAACGAGTGAAACACCTTGGTTGCTCGAAGCCATTGCGGGAATGATAGAGCAGAACGAATCACCCGAAGAAGTTATTCGTCGTGAAGCCATTGAGGAAGCCGGGCTGATTATTGGCCGCACTGAAAAAGCGCTAAGTTATCTTTCTAGCCCTGGCGGGACAACTGAGCGCATGCATGTATTTATCGGTGAAGCCGATAGCAGCCAAGCGGAAGGTGTGCATGGTCTCGCGTCAGAAAATGAAGATATTCGTGTACATGTGGTTAGCCGAGAACAAGCTTATCAATGGGTTGAAGATGGCACAATTGATAATGCGGCAACCGTGATAGCGATTCAATGGTTACAACTTCACTATCAAAAACTACATGAAAAGTGGATGAAATCGTTTTAAATACCGATTAATCTGGTGAAGTGTGTGCTGATTAGCAGAAAGTTAGAAAGTAAAGTTTTAAGATAGTTGTAAGTGTGTTTAGCTTTTATATAGTTGTAATGAATAGATTAGGTACTAAATAATATTTAAGGAAAAGGAATACTTTTGGACAGCCAGCTTGAAGTGACTGCAAAGAACTCTAAAATTGTGAGAATTTTACAGGTTACTGATACGCATCTTTTCGCTAATACAGAAAATACGCTTTTAGGGGTAAATACTTACAAAAGCTATCAGGCGGTACTTGATGCTATCACTGAGGAAAATCTCCCAATTGACTTAATTGTTGCGACAGGGGATTTAGTTCAAGACCAATCACCACAAGCTTATCAGCATTTTGCGGATGGCATTGCGCGTATCCCTGCTCCTTGTGTATGGCTTCCTGGTAATCATGACTACCCGCCTGCGATGGTAGAAACACTCCGAGTCGCTGGGATTTCAAGTGCTAAACAAATTTTGATTGGCGATGAATGGCAAATCTTGATGCTTGATAGCCAACTTCAAGATGTACCTCATGGCGAGCTTTCTGAACAACAATTGGAATGGATGAAAGCCAGCTTAGATGCTGAACCTGAGCGTACTACATTGATTATGCTGCATCACCACCCTCTAGCTTCGGGTTGTACTTGGCTTGATCAGCACAGCTTGAGAAATTCACATATTTTAGCTGACTACTTAAAAAACTATTCAAATGTTAAAGCGATGCTATGTGGCCATATTCATCAAGAAATGGATGAAAATTGGCACGGTATTCGGTTGTTAGCAACGCCTTCTACCTGTGTGCAGTTTAAGCCTCACTGTACTAATTTTGCGCTAGACACCGTCGCGCCAGGTTGGCGATATTTAGAATTAAGTATTAATGAACAAAACCAAAGGCATATTACAACTCGCGTTCACCGTTTAGATACAAGGGAGTTTAGCCCTGATCTTGACTCTGACGGTTATTAATTCGCTTATGTCTACTTTACTTTATATTCATGGTTTTAATAGTTCACCTCAATCCGCTAAAGCTAATAATTTAAAGCAATGGATTGATGCGAATTATCCGCATATTAATATGCTTGTACCGCAATTGCCAAATTACCCTCAGCAAGCTCAAGCCATGTTGGATGATATTATCCAACAGCATCAGCATGAAAAAATGGGGCTAGTCGGCTCTTCACTCGGTGGTTATTTTTCGCTTTGGTTTTCAGAACGTTATCAGCTTCCTGCTGTCGTCGTAAACCCCGCAGTGCGTCCTTTTGATTTACTACAAGATTACTTAGGCGACAATACAAACCCATATACTCATGCACAATATGTGTTGGAAGAAAAGCATATCCATGAGCTAAAATCTTTATACATTGAAAGATTAACTTCCCCTCATCTTATTTGGTTGTTACAACAAATGGGCGATGAAGTACTTGATTATCGAGAGGCTGTTGCCTATCTTTCAAAGTGCAAACAAACTGTGGAACCTGACGGTAATCATGCCTTTATTGGTTTTGAATCTTACTTTTCTCAAATTGTTGATTTCCTACAATTGGCAGAGAAATAGTGTCAAAACGTATGAACACTGTTATTATCAACAGTAACTCACTGATTGAATAGTTCAATTAATCACCTATTACCGCAGAATGACAACATGACTCAATCTAGTTATAACGCAGAGGCCATTGAAGTCCTCAGTGGTTTAGAGCCTGTTCGCCGTCGTCCGGGGATGTATACCGACACCAGTCGACCGAACCATTTGGCTCAAGAAGTAATTGATAATAGCGTCGATGAAGCGCTTGCGGGGCACGCGAGCCACATCGAGGTTATTTTACATGACGATCAATCCCTTGAAGTCATCGATGATGGGCGTGGTATGCCTGTCGATATCCACCCTGAAATGAAAGTGTCAGCGGTTGAACTGATTTTGGGGCAATTACATGCAGGGGGGAAATTCTCCAATAAAAACTACCAATTCTCAGGTGGTTTGCATGGTGTCGGGATTTCTGTCGTCAATGCGTTATCAAAACGTATTGAAGTTACTGTTCGTCGTGATAGCCAAGTGTATCAAATTGCCTTTGAGAACGGCGATAAGGTGGAAGATTTACATGTCATAGGGACTTGTGGCAAACGTAACACAGGGACTAGCGTGCATTTTTGGCCGGATGGCAGCTATTTTGATAGCCCAAGATTTTCAGTAACACGTTTAACTCATAACTTAAAAGCCAAAGCTGTTTTATGCCCTGGCGTGAAAATCACGTTTAAGGATAAGCTCAACAATACAGAACAAAGTTGGTGTTACAGTGATGGGTTGACCGATTACCTCATGGAGTCAATTGACGGCCTTGAGGCGTTGCCACCAAAACCGTTTACAGGTGAATTTTCTGGGGAAACGGAAGCCGCTCAATGGGCACTGCTTTGGTTGCCTGAAGGTGGTGAATTACTCACGGAAAGCTATGTTAACCTTATCCCTACAGCACAAGGTGGAACCCATGTTAACGGGCTTCGCCAAGGGTTGCTTGATGCTATGCGTGAGTTTTGTGAGTTCCGCAATATATTGCCTCGCGGTGTTAAGCTCTCAGCGGATGATATTTGGGAGCGCTGTACCTATGTGCTTTCTGTTAAAATGCAAGATCCACAATTTGCCGGGCAAACCAAAGAGCGCCTATCTTCTCGTCAATGTGCCGCATTTGTTTCGGGCGTGGTAAAAGATGCCTTCAGTTTATGGCTTAATCAAAACGTGCAAGTGGCTGAACAGCTTGCAGAAATGGCCATTTCTAGCGCACAACGTCGAATGCGTGCAGCGAAAAAAGTGGTGCGTAAAAAACTCACCAGTGGACCTGCATTGCCGGGTAAATTGGCCGATTGTAGCTCGCAAGATCTAAGTATGACGGAGCTGTTTCTTGTTGAAGGGGACTCCGCTGGCGGGTCTGCAAAACAAGCGCGTGACCGTGAATATCAAGCTATCATGCCGTTGCGCGGTAAAATCCTCAATACATGGGAAGTGTCTTCCGATGAGGTTTTAGCTTCCCAAGAGGTGCATGATATCTCTGTGGCTATTGGAATAGACCCTGATAGCGAAGACCTTAGCCAATTACGCTATGGGAAAATTTGCATACTTGCGGATGCGGACTCCGATGGCTTACACATTGCTACATTGCTATGTGCGCTATTTGTCCGTCATTTCCCAACACTGGTTAAAGCAGGGCATGTCTATATGGCAATGCCACCGCTATATCGTATCGATTTAGGCAAAGAAACGTTTTACGCCCTTGATGAAAGCGAAAAAAATGCTGTACTTGACCGCCTTAGCCGCAAGCGAGGTAAACCCAATGTTCAGCGATTTAAAGGGCTGGGGGAAATGAACCCACTGCAATTACGTGAAACCACATTAGATCCAAATACTCGTCGTCTTGTACAGCTAATTATCGATGATGAAAACTACCAACAAACTCTTGCTGTGATGGACATGCTTCTGGCGAAAAAACGCTCGGAAGACCGCCGTAATTGGCTGCAAGAGAAAGGCGATATGGCTGAAATTGATGTCTAATATCCGAATTGCGATGAGAAAGGAACGAATTGAATGAGTGAAATTACTCATGATGGTGTAGAGCGTTTACCGCTACACGCCTTCACTGAAAATGCCTATCTGAACTATTCGATGTACGTCATCATGGATAGGGCATTACCATTTATTGGCGATGGGCTTAAACCTGTTCAGCGCCGTATTGTGTATGCAATGTCAGAACTTGGCTTAAGCAACACTGCGAAATATAAAAAATCAGCCAGAACTGTGGGTGATGTGTTAGGTAAATACCATCCACACGGTGATAGCGCTTGTTATGAAGCGATGGTATTGATGGCACAGCCATTTTCTTACCGCTATCCGCTGGTGGATGGGCAGGGAAACTGGGGGGCACCCGATGACCCTAAATCATTCGCAGCAATGCGTTATACCGAATCACGACTATCCAAATACGCTGAAGTTTTACTCAGCGAACTTGGTCATGGCACCGTCGATTGGGTACCAAACTTTGATGGTACGCTAAACGAGCCAAAAATGTTGCCTGCGCGTTTGCCGAATATTCTGTTAAACGGTACAACAGGTATTGCCGTTGGGATGGCGACAGATATTCCACCACATAACGCCCGAGAAGTGGCTCAAGCGTTGGTTGCCTTGTTGGATAAACCTACGCTAAATCTTGATGACATCATGGCATTTGTGCCGGGACCTGATTTCCCAACGGAAGCAGAAATTATTTCTTCCCGTGATGATATCCGTAAGATTTATCAAAATGGACGCGGTTCTGTACGAATGCGTGCGGTGTGGGAAAAAGAAGATGGTAATGCGGTGATCACGGCATTACCTCATCAAGTTTCAGGTGCAAAAGTACTGGAACAAATTGCCAGCCAAATGCGTGCAAAAAAATTGCCGATGGTTGAAGATTTACGTGATGAATCAAACCACGAAAACCCAACTCGTTTAGTGATTGTTCCGCGCAGTAATCGTGTTGATCTTGAACAAGTCATGACACACTTATTTGCGACAACGGATTTAGAGCGTAGTTACCGCGTTAATCTTAATATGATTGGTTTAGATAACCGACCTGCGGTGAAAGGGCTTGTTGAGATCTTAAATGAGTGGATTGCTTACCGTCGCCAAACTGTGCGTAACCGCTTAAATCATCGGTTAGAAAAAGTATTAAGACGCTTACATATTTTAGATGGTTTATTAATCGCCTACCTGAATATTGATGAAGTCATTGAAATTATTCGTACAGAAGATGAACCGAAAGCGGTTTTAATGTCACGTTTTAGTATCAGTGATACCCAAGCTGAAGCTATTTTAGAGCTAAAATTACGCCATTTAGCCAAGCTTGAAGAAATGAAAATTCGTGGCGAGCAAGATGAATTAGCCAAAGAGCGTGATGAATTACAAGCGATCCTTGGGTCTGAAAGACGTTTAAATACGTTGATTAAAAAAGAGATTCAAGCCGACGCCAAAGATTACGGTGATGACCGTCGCTCCCCATTGCATGAACGCGAAGAAGCGAAAGCCATGAGCGAACATGAGATTTTACCATCAGAACCGATTACCGTTGTGCTTTCTGATATGGGGTGGGTGCGTAGTGCTAAAGGGCATGATATCGAGCCGACTAACCTGAACTATAAAGCGGGAGATGGCTTTAAAGGGGCAGCGCGAGGCAAGTCAAATCAAGCAGCCGTGTTCCTTGATACCACAGGGCGCAGTTATTCTGTTGACCCGCTGGAGTTGCCATCTGCACGCAGTCAGGGTGAGCCTTTAACCGGTAAGTTAACCTTGCCACCTGGCGCAACCATTGAACATGTGTTAATGGCGCCTGACGAACAAAAATATTTAATGGCTTCGGATGCAGGTTACGGTTTTATTTGTACCTTCAATGATTTAGTCACTAAAAATAAAACAGGTAAAGCCTTAATTTCTTTACCTGAAAATGCAAAAGTATTGGCGCCAATTGAGTTGCATAATGAGCAAGAAGATTTGCTGTTGGCAATTACCAAAGCAGGGCGTATGTTAATATTCCCTGTGGCAGATCTACCTCAGCTTTCGAAAGGTAAAGGGAATAAAATTATCAATATTGCCGGTGCGCAAGCGGCAACTGGCGATGATTTATTGACTTGGTTGATGATTTTGCCTGTGGGGGCATCAATGACCTTGCATTTTGGTAAGCGGAAGCTGAAGTTTAAAGCAGAAGACTTGCAAAAATACCGCTCAGAACGAGGTCGTAAAGGGACGTCGTTACCGCGCGGAATGCACAATATTGAGCGTATTGATATTGAGCCAGTAGAGTCTAAATAATTAACAAAGAACAAACCTTATAAACCTTTTTTAGTATGAACTTCAAAAGGTTTATAAGTAGATAATATTCATCATGGGGCTGAAAAGCTTCTTACAATTTGGGGTTAGTATGTTAGCGCTTATTAGAGCGATCATTGTTATTATTTATACGATTGCGGTGTGTGTAGGGGGCGGGATTTACTGCCTATTTAGCCCACGCAACCCAAAACACGTAATGACATTTGGTCACATGTTCGGGCGGTTATCAGTCGTTTTTGGGATTAACGTCATAAATCGCGTACCTGAGAAAGCGAAGAGCTATGGCCCGAGTATTTATATTGGTAATCACCAAAACAATTACGATATGGTGACCATGTCAAATGGGGTGTTACCAAGAACGGTGACTGTGGGTAAAAAAAGCTTGGTTTATATACCTTTTTTTGGCTTTTTGTATTGGATCACAGGTAATATTTTAATCGACCGCGCTAATCGCTCTAAAGCCCATAACACAATTACGCAAGTTGCTGACCAGATTAAAAAACGTAAAATTTCGGTATGGATGTTCCCTGAAGGGACTCGCAGTCGTGGCCGTGGTTTGCTGCCATTTAAAACGGGTGCGTTTCATGCCGCGATCGCCGCAGGGGTACCGATTGTGCCTGTTTGCGTTTCGAGTACACAAGGTAAAATTAAGCTAAACCGTTGGAATAATGGTACCGTTATTATTGAAATGCTAGACCCTATCGATACATCGCTTTATAGCCGTGAGCAAGTTAGGGAATTATCTGAGTATTGTCATGCTTTAATGGAAGCAAAAATTAAAGCGCTCGATCTTGAGGTTGAAGAGATGGCAAAACAAGGTAAATAGCCTAATCGATTGAATTTACTTTAATAATGGGCAATATGTGAATATTGCCTATTTTTTTAGATTTAACATAGCATAAATTGACTTTATTGTTTCCTACCTGACTTATTTCCTTTTTTAATTACTTACCCCTACTATTTATAATCTTATTAATTATATTTTTACACATTTGCTAGATATTTTTAGAATTTAACCTTTTTTCGCGATATCATGGCTCACAAATTATTATGGCCTTAAATTGTTGCATCTAAGTAGTTATATTACTAGCGCCAAACTGAAATTAGCCATCTCATTGGCTGAAAATTTATAATATTAAATAATAAAATGCGCTGGAATTTTGTTTAGCGGAGAATTTATGTCATTCAATCGATGCCAAACCCTGATAGCGGCAGGGATGGCTCTATGTATGTCCTATGCGCCTATTTATGCAAGTGCAGAAGGGGCGACAGCTTTACCTGTGCCACCGTTATTAGAATCACGGTCGGGACAGCCATTATTTTTAACTTTACAAAAAATTCATTGGTCTTTTGATGGAAAATATTCAGCCGATATTTGGGGGGTTAATGGTTCTTCTCCTGGGCCGACTGTCAAAGTAAAAAATGGCGATGATATTAAGCTTATCTATAGTAATCGCTTACCTGAAGCGGTTTCAATGACAATCAGTGGGTTGCAAATACCCGGTACACAAATTGGCGGCGCTGCAAGGTTAATCTCACCTAATGCAGATTGGTCTCCGGTGATCCCAATTCGCCAAAATGCGGCAACGCTTTGGTATCATGCCAATACCCAAGGAAAAATGGGTGAACAAGTCTACAATGGTTTATTGGGTATGTGGATCATTGAAGATGACGTGACGAAAAATTTGCGCTTACCGAAACACTATGGTGTTGATGATTTTCCTATCATTATTCAAGATAAGCGTTTAGATAATTTTGGCGTTCCAGAATATAAAGCAGATGAAAATGGCTTTTTAGGCGATACATTACTGGTTAACGGCGTGCAAGATCCTTATGTTGAGGTTTCTCGAGGGTGGGTTCGTTTACGGTTATTAAATGCGTCGAACTCCCGTCATTATGTGATGAAAATCAGTGATGGTCGCCCATTCTCGTTAATTGCATCTGACCAAGGTTTGCTAACCGTCCCTGTGAGTGTTCAAGAACTACCATTAGCGCCCGGTGAACGGCGAGAAGTCTTGATTGATATGGCGAAAACGCAGGAATTAACGATTACTGCGGGTGAGTCAGCTACCTTTATGGACCGTTTGAAAGGGTTATTCGAGCCATCGAATAATTTAATTTCAACTAATGTATTAACTATCAAAGCGACAGGTTTGATGTCATTAGTAACAGATGGCTTACCAACGCAGTTAGTTGAAGATAAAACACAGGTCACATCCAGTATTACACAACGCAATATTCACCTTAATGATGGTTTTGGTATTAATAATGCGACCATTGATACAAACAGGGTTGATTTTTCAAGTCGCCAAGGTAATTGGGAGCGTTGGGCTGTGACGACAAATGAACCACAAGCGTTTCATATTGAAGGTGTGCGCTTTAAGGTACTAAATCGCAATGGCAAGCCAACACCAGCAGAAGATTATGGTTGGAAAGATACGGTATGGGTTGATAGTAGAGTTGAATTATTAGTACAAATGATGCAACCGTCCTATAACCATTTCCCATTCTTATTCTATAGCCATAATTTAGAGAAGGCGGATTTAGGCTCGGCAGGGCAAATGGTGGTTGCACCGCAAGACACCATGCAATAATGGGCATTATAACAATATTGAATATTCAAAAAGCAGGCGTTTAGCCTGCTTTTTTGATGAGAGAGAATAAGGTTAGCTCAGCGCGACTCGAATACCGAAAGCGATTAATACCACCCCGAGAACCTTATCAACATATTTTTGCACTTTTGCTAGGCCTTTTCTTACAGGAGCGCTTTGGATTAAGAAAACTAAAATAGGCCAATAGATAACGGCTAAACCCCAAATAATAAAGGCAAACCACAGCTTCTCACCAACAGTAGAATTAATGTCTAGCACTTGGGTAAAGACCGCTAAAAAGAACAGAGTGGCTTTGGGATTTAATACATTACAGAGAAAACCTTGCATAAAGGCTTTTTTAAACGAAACTACTTCATGTTTACCCGTTGCTAAGTCAACTAAATGGCTTGATTGTGGGAGTAAACTTTTAATACCGATCCAAACCAAATAGGCCGCACCTGCATATTTTAAAATATTAAATAGCCAAGGCGTGGTGGTAATCAAAACGGCTAGGCCTGCAACGCAGTAGGACATATGCAGTGCAATAGCAACTATCACACCACACGCGCTCATCAATGCAGCAGAGCGCTGATAGCGCGCAGCATTTTTGACAATCAAAAAGAAATCAGGCCCTGGAGAGAGCATACCGAGTGCAGCGATGGTAGCAACCATAATACTCGTTTCGTACATGTTATAATCTCTTTTCCCGTTCAATGTTGGCAAATAAAAATGACCTGCTAAATACTTACATTTAGGCTGATATCAGAGGGTTCATTTTGTTTTTAAATGTTATTTTTCGTCGTAAGTTTATCAATTCGAGTATAAGTGATTCAAAGCTGTTTAAGGAAGCTTAAATTTAGTCGACGAAACAATTCTCTTTCCGTATAGTGTGCTCAATTTTTATATCTTGTTTCTAAGGTGAATAGATGAATATTAGCTTAATCGCAGCAATGGCGATCGATCAGGTTATCGGCATGGAAAAAGCGATGCCTTGGAATTTGCCGGGGGATCTCGCGTGGTTCAAACGAAATACGTTAAATAAACCGGTTATTATGGGCCGTGTTACCTATGAATCAATTGGGCGCCCATTACCACAACGTGTGAATATTGTATTAAGCAGTGCGCCTGGTACTGATTCTGATGTTATTTGGGTAACGTCAATTGAAGAAGCGTTGGCTGCGGCACAAGCCGTTGAAGGTAATGATGAAGTTATGGTCATTGGTGGTGGTAGAATTTACCAGCAGTTCCTGCCACTCGCGAACAAGCTTTACTTGACGCACGTAGATGCCGAAGTTATCGGTGATACCCATTTTCCAGCTTATGAGCCTGATGAATGGGATTCTATTTTTACGGAATATCATGAAGCTGACGAAAACAATACCCATGGTTATTGTTTTGAGATCCTAACCAAAAGAGCATAATTTTGGGTTTGAATACAAAAATGGCGCTTAATGGCGCCATTTTGTTTATAACTTGTGGTTAATCATACAAAAAATTATTCTTTTCGACTTTTTTGATATGACTTTTGTCGGTGATATTGCTTGGTTTCCCAATGGAATAGCGTTAAATCGCCTCCCCAGCAGCATCCTGTATCTAAAGCATAAACGTTATCAGGGGTGCATTTTCCTTCGAGCGATGCCCAGTGGCCAAAAAACACTGAATAGTCATCAGGAATTTTACTTTGTAGATCAAACCAAGGTTTTAGCGGAGCAGGGGCCTTTTTAGGGTTTTCCTTACAAATCATATCTAACTGCCCGTTCGGAAAACAGTAGCGCAAACGTGTTAACGCATTAGTACTAAAACGCAAACGAGCTAGCCCCATTAAGCTTTCAGACCAATTGTTTGGCATGTCGCCATACATGGAGTCGATAAATAATGGATAGGCATCACTAGATAGCACCGCTTCAACTTCCCTTGCACACATGCGTGCCGTTTCGATATCCCATTGTGGTGTTATACCTGCATGAGTCATCAAGATCTTTTTTTCTTCATCAATTTGTAATAAAGGCTGACGACGTAACCAATTGATCAGTTCGTCAAGATCAGGTGCATGTAATAACTCATCGAGGTGATCTTTGGGCTTATTACGGCTGATTTTACAGTAAATCCCTAATAGATGGAGATCATGGTTACCAAGCACTAAACGCACGGCAGAACCAAGGCTTTTTACATAGCGTAAAACTTGCAGTGATTCAGTTCCACGGGCAATGAGATCGCCTGTTAACCACAATGTGTCTTTGGTTGGGTCAAAATGGACACTTTCCATCAAGTCACGGAGCTCACGATAACAACCGTGAATATCACCTACTAAATATGTCGACATAATTAATTAATCAGTGTTGGGATAGCAAGACGAAAAGCTGGGATATCAACGTGGAAACTATCCCCTTGTGTGCTTATCATCACATAATAACCTTCCATCGTACCCATTGGTGTTTCAAGGATTGCGCCACTGGTATAACGGTATTCTTTTCCTGGTGGAATAAGGGGTTGTTCACCCACCACGCCTTCACCTTGAACTTCGGTCTTATGGCCATCACTGTTAGTAATGAGCCAATAACGGCTCATTAGTTGGATAGGCTCTCGTCCTAAATTACGAATGCAGATTGTGTAAGCAAACACATATCTCGCAATATCGGGTTGAGATTGGCTTTCTATATAGACACTCTGAACTTGGATGCTTACATTTGGCTCATTAAGCATAGTGCCTCCTTCAACAGACTATTCTGAACGGTTAGAGAGATAGTTTGCCATTTTACAGTATTGTTCAACAGAAATATTTTCTGCTCGGGTGCTTAAATCAATACCCAGTTCAGTTAGCTCTTCAACACTGAATAAATCCCCTAAACTGTTACGGATCGTTTTACGGCGTTGGTTGAAAGCTTGTGTGGTAATACGACTTAAAAATTTAATATCTTTTACCGGATATGGATTTTCGCGATGAGGGATCAGCCTAACAATGGCAGAATCTACTTTTGGTGCAGGTGTAAATGCAGTCGGTGGTACTTCCAATACCGGCACCACGTTGCAATAATATTGCGCCATAACACTCAAGCGACCAAAGGCTTTGCTGCCTGGGCCTGCAACTAGGCGATTCACCACTTCTTTTTGTAACATGAAGTTCATGTCAGAAATAGAATTGGTGAATGTGAATAAGTGAAACATTAGCGGTGTGGAGATGTTGTAAGGTAAGTTACCAAAAACTCGCAGGGGTTGGCCTGCTTGTTTGGCTAATTCACCAAAATCCACTGTCATTGCATCTTGCTGAATGATAGTTAATTTATCTTTTAGCTGAGGGTGAACGTGTAAACGTGCTGCAAGGTCACGGTCAAGTTCAACGACAGTCATTTTATCGATTCGGCTACCGACAGGCTCGGTTAAGGCACCTAAGCCGGGACCAATTTCTACAATGGACTGACCCGGCAGCGGGTTCATGGCATCCACGATGCTGTCGATAATAAATTGGTCAGTTAAAAAGTTCTGCCCGAAGCGTTTGCGGGCAAAATGCCCCTGATGGACTCGATTATTCATGTATTCTTAGATGTCATTTGGATAGCTAACTTTAATGCGGTGATAAAACTTCCCGCATCAGCATGACCCGTACCTGCGAGTTCAAGGGCTGTGCCATGGTCGACAGAGGTACGGATAAAAGGCAGGCCGAGAGTGATATTTACTGCTCTGCCAAAACCTTGGTATTTTAACACAGGAAGGCCCTGATCGTGATACATAGCTAACACTGCGTCTGCATGGTCTAAATACTTAGCTTGAAATAAGGTATCGGCAGGTAACGGCCCAATTAAATTAATCCCTTTTGCTCGTAGGCTTTCAAGTGCAGGCTCTATCGTATCAATTTCTTCGGTACCCATATGGCCACCTTCCCCTGCATGCGGATTTAAACCACAGACATAGATGGCTGGTTTTTCAATACCAAATTTTGTTTGTAAATCATGGTGTAAAATCGTGATGACTTCATGCAGGCTCTGTTGAGTGATGGCGGCCGACACGTCTTTGAGTGGTAGATGCGTTGTGGCTAATGCAACACGCAGTTCTTCGGTAGCTAGCATCATAACAACGCGTTCACAGCCACTTCGTTGTGCAAAGAATTCTGTGTGGCCACTGAATGACATGCCTGCATCATTAATAATCCCTTTATGTACGGGACCTGTTACAAGCGCTGAAAATTCACCATTTAAACAGCCGTCACAAGCTTTTGCTAAGCTCTCCACAACATATTGGCCATTATCAACGTTGAGTTCACCTGCTTTTGCCACCGTTGCCAACTGAACTGGTAGAACGGATAAGTGGCCTGCAGGCTGTACTTCAGTAATTGAATTGGGGGAATATTCAATTAATGTCAGAGGCAAATTGAGTGCTTTGGCACGCTGGCGTAATAAGTCAGGATCGGCGCAGGCAACCAGCTCAACAGGCCATTGCTGTTGAGCGAGCTGAATAAGTAAGTCTGGGCCAATCCCGGCAGGTTCACCGGGAGTGATGACAATAGGCTTAATTTGATTTTTCATCTGCAGATTGGCTGTCACGACCATCAACCATTTTTACGTAAGCGGAAGCACGTTGTTCTTGCATCCAGCTCTGCGCTTCTTCGTTAAATTTACGATTAAACAGCAAACGGTATGCTTGATCTTTTTGTGCCGCATCTGTTTTATCAACGTTGCGTGTGTCTTCTAACTGAATTAAGTGCCAACCAAAATTTGATTGAACAGGTTGGCTTAATTCGCCTTTATTCAATCTCATTAACGCATCACGGAAAGCTGGGTCATAGACGTCAGGCATATTCCAACCTAATTCACCGCCTTTTAACGCACTACCCGGGTCTTCAGAATTTTCTTTTGCAGCATCTTCAAATGAGATTTTGCCTGAACGAATTTCCTGAGCAATTTGAGTTAGTTTTTGTCTTGCCTGTGCATCATCCATAATTGGAGATGACTTAATCAAGATGTGGCGCGCTTTCACTTCTGTGACAGAAATAGGTTGGCTGCCACCACTGACATCGTTAACACGTAAAATATGGTAGCCGACACCGGAGCGAATTGGGCCAGCAATATCGCCTTTTTTCGCATTTTTCAGTTGTTCAGCAAAGACAACTGGTAATTCTTGCAGGCGTGACCAACCCATATTACCGCCTTTCAGCGCTTGGGGATCTGCGGAATAAGCGATAGCTAATTTACCAAAATCTCCACCTTTTTTCAGTTCATCTAAAATTTTATTTACTAACGCTTCAGCGGTTTTTAGCTGTTCTTGTGTTGGATTTTCGGCTAATGGGATCAAGATATGACTTAGGTTAACGCCCATTTCGTAATTTGCTTGTGAGCTCATTTGTTCAGCAAGCGAATCAACTTCTTGAGGTAAAATGGTAACACGGCGGCGAACTTCATTGTTACGCACTTCAGCAATCAGCATCTCTTTACGAATTTCGCTACGATATTGATTCATATTGATGCCATCTGCGGTTAAACGCTGTTGCATTTGCTGCAGTGTTAAACCGTTTTGACGAGCGATATCAGTAATAGTTGCATCTACGGCTTCATCTGGAATATTGATTTGCATTTGGCTAGCCATTTGCAAAATGATGTTATCCATAACGAGACGCTCAAGGATCTGATGACGCAGAGTTTGATCATCAGGCACCTGTTGACGTGCGTTCTGAGCATTCAGTTTTACCGTGTTGATCATATTCTGGACGTCACTTTCCAGTACAACACCGTTATTGACGACCGCAGCGACTTTATCCATTTGCTGAGGCGCAGCCAAAGCAGTGGAGCTTGCGAACATCAGTCCCAGAATAAGCGTTCTCCAATTCTTCATAATGGTCCTATAAATATTGACTTTGATTCCGCAAAAGCGGGCTAATCTCTTTTTACTCGTCATACTTCAAGTTGCAGTGTTGTTGACTGCGCTCATTCGCACTAGTCACATACTTATGTATGCTCCCAACAGCCCTCGAATTATTAGAGCAAATTTATGTTATTTTTATCAGAAAGCGCGTTGATAAGGCATAATGCCACTTTCTAACATTTTCTGGCTACCTAAACTATGATTGTTATTTAGGCCTCTAAGTTCCACATTGATTGACCATTTATTGTCATATTCACTGCTGAACTTCTCTTTTTGCCAACCAACTATCTTACGTTCATAACCAAGATTGACTGCCCAGCAACAAGTATTGTATTGCAAACCAACCAGTTGGCTAGCAGGTTGCTGCTGTTTAGTATCATAATAATATGACCCTACAAAGCCCCAACGTTCGCTTAATGGCCAACTCACGACAGTACCCACTTGTGAAATACCACGTTGGTATTCAGGCAGTGTATAGGTATAGCCTCCGTTTGCCGTATCTTCACGACGGAAGGTTGCTTGAATATAATCGCGGTCAACGAAACGGTAGTTCAACTGAACTAAACGATCGGCATCTAAACGGTATTCTGCAACCGCATTCCCCATAGTGACATTACCGAGGCGGCGGTCATATTGTAAACCACCCCGTAAGCCCCAGTTATCATCAATTCGCCACATAGAGTCAGTGGCCCACAATAATGAGCCCGTATTGCTTTTATCATCAATTGGACGATTTGAATCACCTGCACGTGGGCGTTCAAAGTAATAAATTTGACCCACGGAGAAGTTAAAGCGTTCCGCTAAAGCATCGTCATAAACACGTGTTGTAACACCTGTGGTGAACTGGTTTGCAGAGGCGATACGGTCAAGGCCACTGTAAATTCGGTCACGGAATAAACCGCTATAGTCTGACTGCAATAATGAAGAGTCAAAGTTATTGATATTGTCTTGATCTTTATACGGAATATACAAATATTGGACACGTGGTTCTAATGTTTGAACGAAATCGCTGCCTTGGAAAAGGTCTCGTTCGAAGACAACTTTTGCATCGCTTTTAAACATAGGCAGAACGCGCGTCACATTTTTTTCTAAGCTTTTATCCGTATTTGAGCGAGGGATATCTTGGTCGTAATGAGTCGCATACAGTTTGATACTGTTATTCATATTTGCCCAGCCATTAGATAATGGCAGGTTCACTTCAGGCTCAATGTGTAAGCGAGTTGCATCTGGGTTATTTTTCCCCACACTCGTAAAACGGGCAGCTTGTGCGTATGTATGCACATCAAAGGCACCTAAATTATTTTTATAATAATTGAAGTCCACCTGTGGCTCTGCTTTATAAGCACGCTTGTTGGGGTTATCCGCAAAAATTTGGAATTGTTTGTGAGTGACTTTCGCATTCCAGTTTGTATCTGAATAACCTGCACTGAATTTTTGCGTGGCGTAGCCATCAGTGGTGTTACCGTACTGGGAACTAAAGTCAGTAAAATAGCTAGGGTCGCTCACTTTGGTATAGTCAGAGCTAAAATTCCAGTGCCCTGCATAAGTCCCAGAATGGCGCCAGTAGAATAACCAGCGGTCATCGCTATCACGATCTTCACGCTTACCACGTTCTTTGTCTTTGATATAAGCTCGGTCATGATTTAGAAAATCAAAGGCCACGGTCCCTGTACCAGGAGCAATGAGGTAACGGAATTCATTATTTAATTTTACACCACGGTGGGTCATAAATTGAGGTGTAATCGTGGCATCGTAATTTGGCGCAATATTCCAATAATAGGGTAATGAAAACTCTAGCCCATCGTTACTTGAATAACTCCCAGTCGGAATTAAGAAACCGGAACGACGTTTATTACCAATTGGTAATTGCATATATGGGCTATAGAAAATAGGCACGTCACCGACTTTAAAACGTGCATGCCAAATTTCAGCGACTTCTTCTTCGCGGTCGATTATCACTTCAGAGCCTGCAACGCTCCAGCTATTATTGCCGGGTAAACAGGTCGTGAACGTGCCGTTTTCCATAATTGAATAACGGTTTTCACCACGCATTTTCATTTTTTTCGCGTCACCACGCCCCTGACGGCCTACCATCATGTAGTTACCATCATTCACATCCGTGTTTTTATTATCTAAGTTAGACCACGCAGAAGGGCCTTTTAAGATAATTTGTGGGTCATCGTAGTGAACATTTCCGGTTGCCGTGACTTCGCGCACAGGGAGTTCACCCGCTGTTTCTGTTTGGGTGAGCTTCACATTATCAGCGGTTAATGTTTGGTTCCCTTGTTGAATATCGACATTACCTTCATATTCAACAAAATTAGGGTATTCACCACGGACATCTTCAGCGGTAATGTGAATCGGCAGGTCGTTAGGGTCACCTTTTACAATCGGTTTTGTGTAAACAGGGACACCCAGCATACACTGCTGTGCAAGGTCAGCATGCGCTTGCTGACTATAAATTGCCGCCCATACCATGGTGGCGAGTAGTGTTGGATAGCTTTTTTTCATCATTAAATATGGGGTTCCGTCATCATTGGCATCGCCAGCAAACGCTCAAAGACTAACTTAGCCAACCACTTTGCGCCAGTATAATGTAAGAAACTTTACGCGCGGGTAGTTATGCATAGAGCTGAATGAATAGTATGATAATGCAAAATTGCATTTTGAGCATTGAAGAATTGAGGGATATATGCACTATTGGGGCAAAATTATTGGCGTTATACTCGCAATCGTCTCTGGATTGGGCTTTTGGGGAGCGCTAATTGGGTTAATTATTGGGCATGGTTTTGATAAAGCATCGATCCAACGTAAATTTGCAGGGAGAATGAATAAGCGAGATCGCCAAATCATTTTCTTTGCGAGTACTTTCCAAATTTTGGGGCATTTAACGAAGTCCAAAGGCCGTGTAACCGAGACAGATATTCAGCTTGCGACCAATTTAATGGACAGAATGCAATTACACGGAGAAACACGAAAAGCGGCTCAACAAGCGTTTAGAGAAGGTAAATCCCCTAACTTTCCATTACGAGATGTATTAAAACAACTACGAATGGCTTGTTATGGCCGTTTTGATTTGATTCAGATGTTTCTGGAAATTCAATTACAAGCTGCTTTTGCAGATGGACAATTACACCCGAACGAACGAAAAGTGTTGTTTATCATTGCAGAAGAGCTAGGTATTTCTAAAGTTCAGTTTGAACAGTTCTTGGATATGATCCAAAGTGGTCGCCAATTTGGCCAAGGTTACTCTCAGCAGCAATCGGGAGGGTATTATCAGCAATCGAATGGCCCAACCCTTGAAGATGCTTGTAAAGTGCTTGGTGTGTCTCCCAGTGACGACCCAACAAAAATTAAGCGTGCCTATCGTAAATTAATGAGCGAACATCACCCAGATAAGCTGGTTGCAAAAGGTTTACCGCCAGAGATGATGGAGATTGCGAAGCAGAAAGCGCAATCAATCCAAGCAGCTTATGATTTAGTCAAGAAGGAGCTCGGCTTCAAATAAATTTCCCCGTCATATTTCGCGCCGCAGCTTTGTTGGCTGCGCTCGCGCACCCTAGTCACATACTACTGTAT